>JAGPGE010000086.1 GCA_018056145.1 Armatimonadota bacterium | reverse complement strand
AAGTGCGCTGCTATGACTTCAACAACGAGCTTCGACCCGACCTATATGAGAAACAGGTGGAGATCGCGGCCCAATCGGTTGCGGGCGGCGAGGCGCGCCTGACGGTGATCTTCGAAAGCGGGCGGCCCGACCTGTACGCCCGCACCGTACGGTTCCCGGTAGGGGTGCGACTCGACCAGCCGTACCGGTTCCGCGTCATCGAAATCGGTCAGGATGGTTCCGAGACCGCAGGTGAATGGGTCGAGCGCGAATCCTGGGCGCAGATGCTCGACGTCACCTCACCACCGAAGCCGCAGACGTCCGGAGACGAACCGGACGAAACGGAGGACGAACCCGGGGCCAACCCGTAAACATGGAGGGCCGGGATGAGGGCGACAGGCCGAATGGGCGCAGGGATCGCGACGTGTTTTGTCGGGCTTGCCCTTTGTCTTGGGGCGCTGCCATGCGCGGCGCTGGTGAACCTCGACCAGGGCCAGCGGTTCATCAAGGGCGTTCAGCTTCTGCAGGACTACGCCGACCCCACTGCTTACTACTACGTGCCACGTTACCCCCGACTTGCGACCAAGGACGACGGAACACTGGAACTGCTGTGTCTCAAGTACGTGGACCCCGAGGGCAAGACCAGCGGCGGGCTCTTCCATGCCCTGGTGGAGTTCACGCTGCCCCCAGACATGGTCGAGGACCTGGAGAGGGAACTCAAGAAGCAGGTCACAAACGGCCGCATTATCGGCCCTGTGCCTCTCATGCAGGCAGTCAAGGACGGCGAGGAAGGCATGGGATCTTTCCAGGTGGTCTCGGCAATCCTCGGCGACCAGGCCGAGGGGGGCTTCACGCGAACGTTGATCACCTCGGGCAAGGCTCCGCTGACACCGGGCTCGAAGGCGGTTGTCGCCGCGATCCTCGAACCCAAGGGCGCCACGCTGCTGTGGGACTCACTCACCGGGCCCACGTCCGACGTGTCCGTGGCCATCCATGCGTACTATGAGGCCGCTGTTATGGGCTACAACGCCCGGGTTACGGCGGACGTGAATACGGTCTATGAGCACTTCAGCCGCCTGCACAATGTGCAGTACGAGTACACGCGCCGGCAGATCCGGGATATCACCGACGACCTGCAGCGCACAGGCTTGCTGAAGATCGAGGTGCTGGACCGCACCGCCGGCCTGGGCATCAAGGCAGACGAAATCCGCAGCATCCTGGACATCATCACCGGGAAGCTGACGGAACTCATGTTTGACTTCAAGGCCGGCTGGGCCGCGGACCCGGAGCGCGAGACGGCGGTGGAGGCCGACCAGATCAAGGGCCGCCAGGAGAAGGGCTGGCTGGCCAAGCTGTTCACCGGCACGGGCGACCAGAAGTATTACACCGACGACCAGTTCGTGCTGAAGAACCGCAAGGATATCCGGCACAACACATTCAACGCGGTGCTCTCGAAGAACTCCACCATCCGGGTGCCCGTGGACACGGCAGGCAACCTTGGCGGCCTTTACTCGGCCCTGGGACAGGACAAACGCTATTTCCGTGTGGTCAACCTTGCTGATCCCGCTTTCGAGGTGCGCACCGTCCATTTCCAAGTGGACGGCGAGTATCTGGACGCGTTCAAGGACACCATCAACTTCGTGTCGGTGAACTTCCGCAAGTCCTACGCGGACGGTCCGGCGGTCACAAAGTCCCTCCATTTCTCCCACGCCGACATCGAGGCCGGGCGCACCGTTCAGGACGTGTCCTTCCCACGCCTGGGCGCGGCGGGTACGGACTGGCTGAAATACGAGTACCAGGTGCGCTGGAGTGTGCGAGACCGCCCCACCATATCCGTTCCGCCGAACGAAGAGCAGTGGATCTCATCCAGCGATGCCGCGGTGGCGCTGGTGCCGCCTTTCGAGAAGCGTGTTGTCGAGATTGACGCGGACCGCGCGCTCTTCCGGGACCGCGCCGTGGCCACGGCGGTGGTCGAATTCGCCAGCATACTGGCCAACAAGCCGCGCCTCGAGCGCAAGGCGACGCTGCGCGCAGCCGACGCGGAATCCACCACGAGTGTGTCCATCTACTCCGACCGCGGCGAACCCATCGCTTACCGGGTCTCATGGCATGCACCGGACCGCACGGTCCAGGGGAGTCTGCAACTGCTGGACACCGGCTACCTGTACCTGACCCCGCCGGAACGCCCTGCACCACCGCCGGCACCCGCTCCCGAGCCGGCTGAGGCACAGCCCGCGCCGGCCGCTCCGGGAGGTGGGGAGCAATGAGGGGCGCCCTTGCGGCGGCGGTACTGCTCGCTCTCACGATCCCGGCCGGGGCGCAGCAGGTCTCCATCGACCGCGGCGTGCGCGCCGAGGGCCTGTGGTGCTTTCCGTTGGTTACCAACCCGCGAGAGTATGTCTACATTCCCGACGAATCCCGTCTCGCAACGGATGAGCAGGGGCGGCCCCAGTTTTCGTTCATCCGCTACGCCATGACCAAGCCGGGCGAGACCGAATCGGCGAATACCATCTCGGCGGCGGCGGGCGGCGGGATCCTCACCCTCCTGCTCCTCTACGAAACTCCTCCGGAACGGGTTCAGGAAGCACAGCGGGCCCTGCGGGAGATCGTTCATGACGACGAAGCGCGGATACGCGGGCCGATCGTGTTCGACAAGGGCCGGTACGCCCTGGTGTCGTCGATCATCAACCCCGATGGCGGCACCCAGCGGAAGATACTGGCATCGGGCGCAGCGCCGGTACTGGAAGGCAACCGCATCGCCCTGTCCTTCGACCTCACGCCGCAACAGGCAAGTCTCCTCTTGCAGAGCTTCGCCATGGCGACCCCCGACGTGTCCGTGGTTTTCGACATGACCTTCAGCGGGCTCACTGACGCGTACGAGGCCGAACTGACCGTGGACTGGTCCGAGGTGCGCAAGAGCAAGGCATTCTCGGCCGGCGGCACCATCTACTTCGTGAGCGCCGACGTCGAAATGGCCTTCGACGACCTGCTGCGCAACAACGCCATCAGGCTTCGGTCCAGTGGTAGCGATGAATCCATGGAGGCGCTCCTCAACAACGTGTACGCGAAACTGCTCGAGTTGATGTTCCGCCCCGTGGAGCCCGACCGGGTCCCCGAGGCCCAGCGGGGCGGTCTCGGCGAGGCGCTGGGCGCGCTCATCGACCAGCGCTCGGGGATCCTTTCCAGCCGCAGGACCACCAACTTCGGCCTGTACGCGGGATTCCAGCTCAAGGAAATGCGCAGTTCGGGTATCAGCGTGATGGACTTCAACCACCGCTCGACCGTGGAGCGGCACGGCTTCATCGTCTTCAACGTCGGGGATTTCTACCAGAAGCACGGAACCGATGAACGATACTTCCGGGCCTTCAACCTGGCCGACCCGGTGTTCCAGCAGCGCGAAGTCCGAATCGGCGTGGACGGGGCGCTTCTGCCCGATTTCGACAAATACATCAACTCGGTCACGGTCACCGTGCGCAAGCAACACCAGAGTGGTAAGGAAACCATTGAGGAGGTGCTCATCGACCGGGAGAGCGTGAAGGACGCTCTCAGGGGCGCGCGAATCATCTACGGCTGGGACGGGGACGATGACCGTTTGGCCTGGCTCAAGTACCAGTACAGGACCCGCTGGAGTTTCAAGGGCGGCGGCTCGTACGAAACGGAGTGGGTCGATGCCGAGGCGCCGATGATCGATGTCTACGCTCCATACGAGCGCCGCACCGTGCAGCTGCTGGGCAATGGGGAGGCGCTGAAGGAGCGGGGTGTCCGTGCAGCCATCGTGCAGGTGGACTACCCGTTCTTTGGCCAGACCCGCAAGCACCAGCTCGTAGCGCGGCCCGACCAGCCGATCGAGGAACAACAGGTGGAGATCGTCCTGCCCAATGGGCAGTTCGACTACAACTACACGATCACCTGGCACCTAAGCACGGGCCAACGCCTGACCGCTTCCGGCCAGGACTCCAGCGGGCTCGTGTTCATTGATGAAATGCCCGAGCAGTGAGCGCAACTCCCGGGCCGCATTGCTCGGTCCGGATGCCAACATCACAGGAGGGGAGACGATGGTCTCAATCACAAGCCGCAGGTGTCTCTGGACGGCAGGGGTGCTGCCGGCGGTGCTGGCGCTCCTTGCCGCCCTGCCCCAGACCGCGGGCGCCGTCGCGCTGGATGACGAGAACCCGATCACGATCGTGCTGGATGACGGGACGCAGGTGACCCTGCTGCCCCAGGCCACTCCGATCCCGCCACCGAGCATCCCGGCCCCCCCCACAACCGCCGCAGCCGCTGATCGTGAGGACCAGGCCGCAGGCGTATGCCGCTCCGCGCATCGCCGGGGCAAGGACGTCACTGGTCGTGGCTCCGCGCCTGTTCCTGGCCGCGCAGCCGCTTCTCTTCGCCACCAAGTACTACTACCTGCCCACCAATCTGCGCCTGTCGCGCCGGCCGGACGGCACGCCCGAATTCCTGTTCCTCATGTACACCACTGAAAAGCGGGTGGACCAGGGCGGTGCGCAGGGCGGGCTGCTCCACTTCCTGATGGAGTGGGGCCTCACCCCGGAACAGGAACGGGAACTGGCCGCCAAGCTCAAGGAGAAGATCAAGAGCGCGGAACTCGCCGGCGCCGTGCCGCTGGAGTATGAAGGCGATTCCGGCTCCTTCCAGATCGTCTCCGGCACTCTCTCAAGCGAGGGCGAGGGCGGGCTAACCTACTCGCTGGTCACATCAGGAAAGGCGCCGCTGGTGCCTGGAGGCAAGGTCGCCGCGGCCTCACGGCTCTCGCCCGAGGGCGCGCAACTCCTCGGCGCCACGTTCTCCGAAACCAGTTCCATCACCGACCTGTCCGTGGCCCTAAACTACGCCTACACCACCCTTGCGCCTGCCGCCAAGGGGACTATCACCTTCCATTGGTCCAAGTTGGAGACCCACCACGACCAGCTTAATGCGGAGTACAAGCGCTGGCAGTCGGGCACCACCACCAAGAAGTACAGTCTCCTAGGCATTCCCATCTGGAAGAGCGAGACGCCCCAGTACTCGTATTCCTACGACGAGATCAGACAGCAGTACGACTTCCTGCTGGAGAAGAACATCGTAGAAGTGAAGTTCGACGAACTTGTGTCGGATGAGCGGGTCGCGAAAGTGCGCGACGCGTTTTTCGACTACTTCCTGAAAGCCGTGGCGGAGCCGGCTTCTCCACAAATGCCTCCGCCACCCGAGAGCGATGAGAAGAAAAAGGACGAGATTCCGGACATACGCCACGGGAACTCGTACACCTTCAACCGGACCCTAATCGAGAACTCCCTCGCAAAGAAGGACAAGACCATCAGCCTGAACTACCGGATGGCCATCAAGCGCCCGATCTCCGTGGTCGCCAACCTGTCAAGCTGGTACGACACCGTGCGCGACAACCCGCGCTGCGTGGGCACGGTCAATCTGAATGACCCGTTCTTCCAGCATCGGGACATCAACTTCATCCTGGACCTGGATGCCAAGGAGATGTTTGACGAGGCCGTCAACTACGTAACCGTGAACGTGCGCAAGAAGCGGGACAAGGGGAACGACTTCGAGGACCACGTGACCATCGACGCCAACTACATCAAGGAGAACGGCATCTCCGCGACGGTCACGTACTCTCGCGGCGAGGACACCAACCCGGACGTCTACGAATACCAGACACAGTGGAGCCTGCGGGGTGGCAATGTGTTCCCCGAGAACCCGCCATGGATCAAAGGAAGTTGGGAGGGCGTGACTCTCGCGCCGCCGGTGAAGCCCCGGACCATCGAGTTCGAAGGCGACCTGGATGAGATGAAGGCGAGTGGAATCACCCGGGCCACCGCGCAGGTTCGATACTTCAAGTTCGGGCAGGAGACCGAAGAGAACATCCACCTGTCCCCCGCCCAGGGCCAGCCACTGGTCTCCCGCCAGATCTTCATGGACCGCGACAGCCGCGGCTATGTGTGTCGCCTGATCCTGAACCACAAGACTGAAGGCAAGCTGGTCCTGCCGTGGGGCGCGAAGGTCGGCGACGACTACATCTACGCCGCCATCCCCGAGGACCTGATGCAGACGGCGGTGTACAAGGAGGCCGGCAAGCAACTGGAGCAGACCGCCACCGAGAAGGTGTTGGACCGCTTCAAAGAACTGATTGGAGGCTGATGCTGACGATGAAGGCAACACGGCTCGGCCTGACTGTCGGCACGGTGGTGGGCATGGCCCTGCTGCTGGCATCCTGCGCGGGCGCCCAGCAGATCCTCCTGGACAAGCCCGTCACCGCTGGAGAGTTGACTCTGTTCCCGGACCTCAACGATGAGATGACTTACTACTACGTCTCCGACAAACCGCGCCTTGCCACGGACGAAAACGGCAATCCGCAGTTCTCCTTCCTGCGCTATGTGGAGAACGTGCGCACCGGCGCGGACCAGCCCGAGGCGCGCGAGGGTGAAGGCGGCGGGATCGTCCACGCGGTGGTGGCGCTGGACGTCACCGACGAACAACTGCGCGATGCGCGGCAGGCATTGCAGCGGGTCAAACCCGGCGCGAAGATACAGGGCCCGGTGGTGTACAGGTCGGGCAAGTTCGGGCTCGTGTCCAGTTTCGCCGACCCGAAGGGCGGCTTCACCACCCAGGTCGTCGGCATGGGCAGCGCGCCGATTCTGGACGGACAGAAGGCCGCCATCTCAATGCAGCTGACGAAACTGGGAGCGAAAGTGCTCTGGGAGTCCTTCAAAACCGCCACCCCGGATATCAGCTTTACCTTCGAGATGGAGATGGCCGGGTACCGCTCGCCGCACCGCGCGGTGATCGAGGCCAACTTCGATCAGATCTATGACCACAAGGCCTTCGGCGTGGGCATCGCCGGCACGTACCTTGCGGCCGAGATCAAGGGCGCCTTCGACGACCTACGGCGCGAGGGCGCCATCAAAGTGACCCAAGTGGGCGGCGACGAAAAGCTGGAAGCCCTGCTCACCACCGCTTACAACAAGCTGACTGAGATGATGTTCGCACCGCTCAACGGCACGGGGACGCCTTCCCTCGGATCGCTCGCGGGCATTGGCGGAGAGAGCGGCAGTGGCCTGCTGGACCGGGCGTCCCGGATGCTGCGCGATTCACGCGCCGAAGCAGAGCGCGAAAACGAGCGGATCAGGCGGGAGAATCGTGAAGCCGAGGAACGCGAGAGGGCTGCTGGCGCGGGGGGACGTGGCACCCCAGGCGGCGCAGGCTCAGGTGGTGGCGGGGGGGCCACTCCAGCGCCGGCAGCTGGTGGTGGCGGTGCCGCGCCTGCAGCCGGAGGCGGGGGAGCCGCGGCGCCTGCCGGTGGGGGCGAAGACACTCCACGCCCGTCGTATGGTGACGCCCAGCGCGAGGAAGATACCGGCGGTGAGTACGCCCGGCGCGCAAGGCCCACTGACCAGCCATCCACTGCCACACGGGCCCCGCGTGAGGAGCGCACAGTCCCCAGTTTCGCCGTGGTTGCCGCCTTCGAAATGAAGCGCATCCGGCAGCGCGGGACTTTCAAGATCGACCTCAACAAGTTCACACCCGACACCATGACCCTGCGTTTCGATGAGAACATCGGAGACCTGCGCAATCTGATGGATGACGAGAGCCACTTCCGGCAAGTCAACCTCGACGACCCGCTCTTCAGGCAGCGCGAGATCGTGGCCTTCGTGGACGGGATGAACGCCACGGACTTCGGCCAGTACATCAACTTCGTGACCGTCCACATGCGCAAGAAGCACGAGAGCGGCGAGATCACCGACGATGAGGTGCGCATCGACCGCAACAACTTCAACCGGGAAGGGAACAACTTCAAGCTCCTGTATGGCTGGAAGGGTGACAACAACCGCAACAAGTGGCTGAACTACCAGTATCAGACCACCTGGAGCTTCTTCGGCGGCAATACAGTCCAGGACCCCTGGCGCGAGGCAACTGAGGGCGCGATCAACCTCGCTCCCCCGTACCAGCGCCGGTCGGTAGAGTTACAGGCGGACGCGGACATGCTCAAGGATGCCCAGGTGCGCCTAGTCACGGTGAAGGTGTATTACGATCTTGCGGGCGCCGAGCAGGTGCGCCAAGCGAGCCTGAACCCGTCGAAGGGCCAATTGTCTGAGAAGATTGAGTTCATGCTCCCGGGCGACGAGTACGACTATGAGTACGAGATCATCTGGCGCTTGACGGGCAATCGCACCGTGGCCAGCGGACGACAGACCTCCAGCGAGGCAGTGCTATTTGTGGACGAAGTTCCGGCCACCTGAGGAGGGACGAGCATGAGACACCAGGCGACCATCCGTCTGCCGGCAGTCGTGGTTGTACTCGCTCTGGGAGCCGCTCAGTGCGCCCTGGCCACTCCGGCCGACCAGCAGATCCTCAAGGACCGCCTGTCTTTCCGCTATGTGGCCAACCCAAACCAGGACCCACCGGTGGACCCGGAGATCCTGAATAACGAGTCGATCATCGCGGGGACCTTCGAGGGCACGTTCTGGACGGCCAGCGGCATCGCCGTCCTGCAGAACCTGGTCAAGGCGCTCATGGCGGACCGCGCGCACGGCGGGGATGACGCGCTCCAGGAGTACACGCGCCTGGTCACGGACCTCACCCGCAAGCCCGTGCTGATCCTGTTGATCAATGACCTGCAGCCATTGAACGCCACCATGACAGTGGGCGGCAGAACGGTGAATGTCGCTGCCCATCACTGGGGCGTGTGGATCGGCCCCGGGAACCGTGTGTGGCCGTCGGCCCGGCACAATTCCGACGACAGCCCGTGGGCAGGCCAGATGAGCCTCGGCGCCCACACGTTCACGAACAGCAGCCAATGGGGCGGCCAGGGGCGCAAGGTGAACGCAACATTCATCCACGAACTGACGCACACCCAGGACGCGTCGCACCGCCGGGGCCACATCTTCGTGGTGGAGCGCCGCAATTACGCCTACGGCCCAGACAACGTGCACTTCACCAACGAGGCCGTGCCGAACCGGGCGGCCGTCTACTCCGAGACCATCGCCGACGCCATGGCGTTCCTGTACTCAAGTGAGGAGGAGCAGGAGTACTTCAACTGGTTTGCCGACAATGGCGCGCTGCGGGTGGAGAAGACCGAGCCGCCGGCGTCCCTCCGGGATTTCTGGCTCTTTAACCGGCTGCAGGAAGCGGGTGTGGCCGAGTCGTCCATCCGTAACGCCTACAGCGAAGCCACCCGGGCACGCTATGCGTTCTACCGCATTCGCGACCTGCCCGCCGAGTTCATCGCCCACAACGAGATGATCATGGCGCTGGTCCTAGCGGAGTTCACGCGGCATGTCGGGAACCCCGTACTGTTCGATGCACTCGGGTCGGCCAACGCTTCGCTGCGAAATGTGTCGGCAAGCGGCATGGCTGTACTGTTCGAGGAGATGTGCCGCCGGGCGGAACAGATGCCCTTCGGCGAAGGCTCTGGAGCCCACCCCGAACTGCTGCCTCTGGCATTCGCTGACTACTTCACCGCCTACCGGGCCACGAGCGCGGCTGACTTCAACACCATCTTCGAGAGCATGATGCCACGCTCAAGAGTCGCCGCCTACTGGGCGGTGCGTGACCAGGTGAGGCGGGATGCTCCCGTAAGCAACCCTCCGGTCTGGACGGACCTCACGAACGTGGCGATGGCCCTCGGGGTCCGCGAATCACTGCTCAACCCGTAGCCCGAACCGGCAATGATTGCGAGCAGTGCAGCCCCTCCAGACCGTGTGGAGGGGCTGCGTCTTTGTGAAACGGCGCTTGCGATGGGGCTACGGTTGAACCACCAGAGCGCCCTGGCCGATGGGTTCCTCTCGCGGGAGGCGGTTAGTGTCGGCGATGTGGTAGTCATCGCTATACAGATGGGCAAGGGAGAGCGTCCACAGGCCCGGCAGCGGATCACCCCAGGTGACCTCGAACCGCGCTGGGCTCTCACTCGACACCACGATGCAGTCATCGGGCTGCGTCTTCACCACGGACGCCAGGGGCCCCGCGATGGCCTTCCCCGGGGCAAGCGGCAGGCGCACAGACTCACCGCCACCGACCGGTGTGAGCACAAGCGCCGCGTCGTCCATCCAGTCGTTGCCTGTGTCATTCTCGACCTGGGTGATCTCCACAGTAAAGGACGCCGCCTGTCCGGTCTGCAGGGCCAGCGGAGCGCGCACGCTGCCTTTGAGTTCGACCCACTGCAGGGGGTCACTCACGCCGAAGACCAGCCGCATCCGGCCCTCGCGCAGGTTGGCGATCAGGTCCTGCAGGTGCGCCGGTTCGTCAGTCTCATCGCCCACTCGCACGGTGGCCGAAGTCCAATCACCCACATAGCCAGCGCGCACTACGTCCGCGAAGATGGACATGATCGGCTGGGCGCGGTGCCGGGCCTTGCGCACATCGGTCACGGCCTGGCCCGCGACTTGCTGCGGGTTGATGGTCTGCGAGACCTCGTACACCCCCTCGCCGACGCGCTTCGCATCGGTCCAGAGCAGGTACCTGCCCGGTTCCTTCCACTGGGGGTCCTGGCCGGGGAGCCCCTGGAAACGGTCTCCGCTTGCGAAACTCACGCGCACGCTGGCCTCGCAGGGGTTGCCTTCGGCGTCGCGCACGAGCACCCGCACCTGGGCCACCTGCCCCGGCGCGTAAAGCTGGCGATCCGGGACGAGGGTTGCCCGCAACCGGGGAGTGCTCGCGGGTTGTGGTTCTTGCCCGAACGCGCAGGCGTTGGCCAGCAACCGGAAGATCCGCTCCAGCCCGCAAGCCACATCGCGGTCGTATAGGGAGTGTTTTGCACCCCGCGTCGTCGTGAGCACCAGAGCGTCTGCAGTGGCCGCGAGGTCCGGCCCGAAAACCCATTCAGACCCCTCCCCCACCGGCCGCATCGCAACAACCGCCGCGCCCTGCCCGGTATGAGCCACGCTCCGCCAGCCTTCGCCGGCCTGGAGCGTTGTCGCGGTTGTCGCGGGGAGCCACGACTGGGATTCAGGCTTCAGGCCGCCGAACTTCTGGAGCGGTTCCAGCGCCACATCGCCCATATCCGGCACGGCGAGAGGCGCCTGCGCCCATTCGGCCACCGGGAGGTGTTCCGTGAGTGGGACGCTCCCGCCCAGCGCGATGCCGAGGTCCGCCGCAGCCGGCGGGTTCTCTGCGAGGGCCGCCGAAGACCAGACCACATTGCAGCCGAGCCGCGCGAGCCTGCGCAGCACCTCGATCTCGCGCCCGGAAAGCTCTCGCCGCGCGGCCACAATTACCGCGCGCAGCCCGGCATGCTCGGCCGGGAGACTGCCATCCGGTGCGAACTGAAAATCGTCGAGGGTGAGCCGGATATCGTCGCGTCCCAGGAAGTTCCCGCGGGTCGCGAACTCCATGACATACCGTGCGAAAGCACGGGCGGCCCTGTCATGGTCATCGATCAGAGCCAGCGCTCGACCGCACGAGGCATGCCGGGCATAGGCTTCCCCGAGGCCTTCGGCCGAAACCGCCAGCTTCGCCAGCGCAGCCCGCATTCCCGCTTCGTTCGCGGCAGTGATCACGACCAGCACGCGATCCGGAAAGTACGGATGAATGCGCCGCTGGATCAGGAAACCGTCGGCAGGCGGAAACGCATTGTCGGTCCGGCCGATGACCCCCAAACTCTCCAGAGCGCGTACGGAATCAGGCTGCTCATCACCTAGGCCACCCAGGAGAACCACGTTCGCGTCCCGGTCCGCGAGGGCAGAACCGTCGGGGAGGCCGACAACCTGTGAATTGCGGCCGAGATCGGCGAGCATCCCTGATATGCGCTCGGCATCGTGAGCCCTCTCCGGGCTGGATGCCACTACGATCTGGCCGGGCGACTCGCACAGGTCCAGCAGCGGGCTCTGAAAGCCGCGCATGGCCCGGCGGCCGGGGGTGTCGGTGTCCAAGTCCGGCCAGACGTTGGGGTACCAGGGCACGCCCAGGGACATGTTCCAGCGCCACTGCTCCCGCTGCTTCAGGCCCTCGGAGAGGGGCACTGAGCTGAGGTCTTCCACCGGGGTGAGCACCCAGTTGAGCACGAATTGCGTGGAGTGGATCGTGGCCGGGGCACGGAGCATGGCGCGGTAGTAGTCGAACAGGTACTGGGCCGCGCCACCCTCGTCCACTCCGGAGATGCCCCGGCCTGCCCAGGAGTACTTCGGACCATACCATTCGGTGATGCCCATCGGCTTGTTATCCAGGG
>JAGPGE010000085.1 GCA_018056145.1 Armatimonadota bacterium | reverse complement strand
AGGTTCTCCTTTGAGCTTTGCTTGGCGGTGAGGCCAAAGTGAGACCTATGCTTTTTACTTGATCGCGGCACATTTGAGAACGTGCATTCGACGGGCTGCCCCCCGCGGGGGGCAGGGGCAGGGCACGGCAACGGCGACGACATCCCCCCCCCAGCCGTCCAACTGGGCGACGCCGCCACCCTCCCTGACCGCTGTAACCCATGTATGTTACTAGCTCATTCTCAACCTCGCGTTCGTGTTGCTTCGTTTCCGCCGCCTATGCTATACTCCGAGCGACGAATGGCACGTTGAAACGGTGGGTACCTGCTGTGTCGCCTGAGGGCGAGCTAGGTGTTCTTCTCCTTTGTCTGATGCTGTCCCCGATCTTCAGCGGCACGGAGGTCGGGTTCATGGCGGTCGGGCCTACCCGCGCGCGTCACCTGCGGGATCAGGGGCTTCGGACTGCCCGCTTGCTTTGCCTCCTGCAGCAGAACCGCTCCCTTGTCTTGTCCACCATTCTGGTGGTCATCACCGCCGCAAACTACACCGCTGAGCGCCTTGCGGTCATGTACGCCATACGGATCGACCCCACGTATGGCCCGGTGGTCGCCGCGGTGATCATGACGGTGGTGGTGATCGTCTTCTGTGAAGTGCTCCCGATCCAGTACGGTGCGCGTAATCCCGAGAAGACGATACTGCGCGGTTCGGTACCCGTGGCAGTCTTCACCTTGCTGCTGCTGCCCGTGGTCCTGTCGATGTCCCTGCTTTCGCGGCTGATTCTGCGAGCGGTCGGGGTGCATGCAAAGACGGTCTTGCCCAGTGTGACTGAAGACCACTTGAAGGCGATGATCGAGCAGGGCGAAGAGCAAGGCTCGATTGAGGCTACCGAGCGCCGGATGCTTCGCGGCGTCCTGGAGTTCGGCGATTACACGGTGGCGCAGATCATGGTCCCGCGGACGGACATGATCTGTGTAGAGGAGAACCAGACGCTGCAGGAGGCGCTGGAACTGGGTCTCGAGCACCGGCATTCGCGGCTGCCGATCTACCGTTCCACGCCGGATGACATCGTGGGCATCCTGAATGTCAAGGACCTCCTCCCGTACGCCCTGGAGGATCGTCTGGGAGACCCGGTGCGGACGGTGAGCCGGCCCGCTTACCATGTGCCGGAGACCCTCGCGGCCGATGAGCTGCTCAAGAGGCTTCAGGCCCAGCGGATAACGATGGCCATCGCGCGGGACGAGTTCGGCGGGACCGCCGGGCTCGTGACGGTGGAGGATCTGCTGGAGGAGATCGTCGGGGACATCCGGGACGAGTACGACGATCAGGAAGAGCCCGAGATCATCCAGGTCGGCCCTGGGGAGTTCCTGTGCGACGCCCGGGTCAGCCTTCACGAGCTCGAGAATCACCTCACGGGCGCTGAACTGCCGACAGAGCAGTATGAGAGCCTGGGCGGTCTTGTCATGGATATCGCCGGTCACCTGCCGGTGGTGGAAGAGTCCGTTGACTATGACGGTCTGACGCTGGTCATCGAGGAGACCGAGGGCACGCGCATCAAACGCATCCGGGTCATTGAGCGCCCGCGGTCTGAGAACGGGGATTCATCTTGCTGATGGCCGGCGCCTCAATGGGTGGGATGAGTTTTGGATGACCCCCTGAGTATCATCGGCGGCGCGGTGATCGTCCTCGCGCTTGGGGCCAACTTCCTGCTGTCGATGTCGGAAGCCGCCCTCATCTCCGTGAGTGACATCGCCCTCCGCCGCCGGGCCGAGAAGGGAGATCGGCGGGCGGTTCTCATCCAGGAGATGAGGGCGACCAACGATTACCTGAGCGCGGTCATCGTGGGGATCAACCTGACTATCATCGTCATCTCAACGCTGATGACGGTGATCCTCCACAGGCAACTTGGCGATGGTGCCCACCTCGAGACGGAGATGTGGCAGCTGGGCATGATCGCCTTCATCCTGGTCTTCTGCGAGATCACCCCGAAGACCTGGGGGGCCCTGATGGCCGAGCGCGTCGCACTTGTGGTGGCCCCCGCGGTGCACGTGACCACGGTGCTCACCCGGCCCCTCATGTACCTGCTCAGCGCATTCTGCAACCGATGCCTGCGCCTGTCCGGCACGCCGGCCGTTCACAGCAGGCATTTCATTACCGCGGAGGAGATTCAGGCGGCGGCGGACATCGGGGAGGAAGAGGGGCTGGTCCAGCCTGAAGAGGGCGAGATGCTGGACAGCGTCCTGGAACTGGGTGAGACTACTGTCCGCGAGATCATGGTGCCGCGGGTGGACGTCATCGCCATCGACAGCACGGCGAGTCTTGCCGACGCGGTCCAGACTATCGTGGAACATGGCTACTCGCGCATCCCGGTGTACGAGCGCACCATCGACAATGTGGTGGGGCTCCTGTATGCCAACGACCTGCTCGCGGCCTTCCGCGACGGCAAGCGGGATGGGTCCCTGCTTGAGCTTGTGCGCCAGCCGCTGTTCGTTCCTGAAACCAAGCGGGTCAGTGAGTTGTTCCGTGAACTGCGGGATCAGAGCGTACATATCGCGGTTGTGATCGATGAGTTCGGCGGTACCGAGGGCCTGGTGACCATCGAGGACATTCTCGAGGAGCTTGTGGGCGACATCGCGGACGAACATGATTCCACAGTGGAGGACCTGGTGCTGGTCTCGGAGAATGAGGCCGTCGCCGATGCGAGGTGTGAGATCGAGCAAATCAACGAGAAGCTGGACGTAGAGCTTCCCGAGGGCCAGTATGAGACCATCGGGGGGCTGATCACGGGGGAGATGGGCTGCATCCCTGCCGCGGGCACGGTGCTCGAGCAGGGGCAGGTGCGTCTTGTGGTCGAGCAGGGTACCGACCAGGCCATCGAGCGGGTACGAATCGTCAAACTACACGCTGATGGGGGAGACAAGTAAATGGCGCGCAAGTCGAAAGGCGGAGCGAAGCGAACGAAGGTCGAGATCACCCCGGCGGACTACCGGTTCCCGGGAGAGACGAACCTGTATGTGGGCGGGTTCATCGCGATCACGATCCTGTTCGTCTGGATCGTGGCAATGTTCCTGATCTTCAAGAAGACCGCGGCCCAGACGATGCAGTGGCAATGGGTCTACCTGTTCCTGTGGCCTTTGGGCTCCATCTGGCTGGCGAATTTCCTGTCGGCCCGTAAGCGGCAGGCGCAAATCAAGAAGGCGGGCCGCTCCGCGCGCGTCATGACCAATAACAACCCGGGCCTGTTCAGCATACTCAGCCAACAGGCCAGCTTCTTCGGGTTCAAGAAGGTTCCGGCGCTTTACGTGCTGGATGACGACGCGGTGTTCATCTACAGCCTGCCGGGAAACCCGGGTTCGGTCTTGACCAGCCGCAAGCTGGTCAATGAGCTGACACAGGAGGAGTTCTCGGCGCTCCTGGCCCGGGAGCTCGCGAGCCTGCGCGCGAGGAATGTGCGACTGGGGCTGGCGATCACATGGGTGCGCAACGCAAACCCGCTCCTGAAGATTCTCTGCCTGCCCGTCTTTCTGCTCTCCATCTTCACCGGCGCGTGGATTGACATTACCGACTACACCGCGGACCGCGGCGCCGTTCTCGCCACGGGCAGCGAAGCCCTGCTCAACCTGGCGCTGGTGAAACAGCTCATCGCGCAAGATCCTCAGGCCGAGATCAGCCAGGCGGATCTGGAAGCGTTCCTGCAGGGCACGGACGGACTCTTCGCCGATTCGGCCCAACTGGAGCGCCAGTTCAAGGTGGGCACCTTCATGGAAAGCCAGCGGCAGCTAAAGGAGCGCATCGAGCAGATCGGCGAGTACCGACAGTCGGACCAGGGCAAGCGGGCGTTCGAGAAGGTTGCGCAGATTCGCGGCGAGGCCCCGCGCCCGGCATAGCCAGACGGATGACGGTCCTGAGGGCATCCGCAAATGACGAGCCGGCCCCTTGGCTGAGGGGCCGGCTCGATGTCTACGCGGGGACGGAATGCGCCTAATCCGGCGCGGGGTAGCTCCCCAAGATCTTGATGCGAATTCCCTGGGCCTCCAGCGCCGACAGCGCCTGCTGGACCTTGGGCTCGGTGCGGTGGCCCTCGAAATCCACGAAAAAGACGTACTCCCAGAGGCGGTCGCGGGAGGGCCGGGACTGGATCAGGGTCATATTGATGCCGTGCTCGTGCAGGGGCGCAAGGGCCTGGTGAAGTGAGCCCGCGCGGTGCGCGAGAGAGAAGACGATGGACGTCTTGTCCTGCCCGGTAGGCTCCGCATCGTCCGGGCCAACCACGAAGAACCGGGTGCGGTTGTCCGGGCGGTCCTCGATGTTCTCGGCCAGTATATTCAGGCCGTACGCGTCGGACGCGATGGCCGGGGCAAGCGCCGCGGCGTTAGGCTCACGCGCCGCGCGATCAGAGGCGGTCGCGGTGCTGGACATGGCGACCTGTTCGGCCTCGGCCAGGTTCTCCCGCAGCCACTCCCGGCACTGGGCGAACACCTGCGGGTGGGAGTAGACCACATTGATCTCCGCCTGAGAGCAGCGGGCCAGCAGCGCGTGGTGCACTGGCAGGAGCGTCTCGGCGCAGATGCGCAGGTTGGAGCGGATCAGCTCGTCGCAGGTCTCGCCCACCACCCCATTGAGGGAGTTCTCGATGGGCACGAGGCCGACCTGGGTGTCGCCGCGCTCGGTCATGGCGAAGATCTCCTCCACCGAGCGGCAGGGACGCAGGTCCGAAGTGCTGCCGAAATGCCGCACCGCTGCGAGGTACGTGTTGGTGTATGGGGGGCCGAGATAGGCGACCCGGAGTGTCTGCACCGCGCGGCAGGTGGAGATGATCTCCCGATAGATCGCGCGCAGCGATTCGACGGGGACAGCGCCGCCGGACAGGTCGATAATGCGGCGGATCAGACGGGCTTCCCGGGCCGGATCATACACCGGAGAATCGGACTGGGACTTGACTCGTCCCACTTCTCGGGCTATATCAACCCTTCGGCACAGCAATTTGACGAGCTGTTCGTCGGTGTCGTCGATGGCCTGGCGCAGTTCATCAAGGGACATGAGGGGCCCTCCGGCGCCTGTTGCATAGTGTGGGCGCGAAGTGTACCACACCTGAAGAGCTTGGGGAAGGTGGCCGAGACCGGCAGGGCAGGAATCGGCGCTCGGGCGGAGAAATGTCATGTCAAGGAGGCCGGTCGCCTGTCCGCGGGTGCCTAAGGCGGCGGGCCAGTCCTGCTACCTGTCTGTCTTGCCCATGCACAATGACGTCCCTGCCGCGGCTCCTGCCGCCGGTCGATTTGGGGGCGGGCGTCGCGTAGCAAACGAGCCAACCGATACACTCCCATCGCGGCCCCACACACTCCCGCCGCCGGAACGGTCAGCAGAGCGCTGCCGTCGCCGTCCTTTCCCGGTTCCCGAGGGCATGCGAGCGGCCCCGGCAAGCTATCCCATCTCGGAGAAGACAGATGACCGCACAACCGGCTTCCAGTTCAGATAGCCACATCACGCCCGCGGACCTGTGGGAAGAATGTCCCGGGTGTCACCAGCTCATCTACTCCAAGGAGCTTGAGCGGAATGCGTGGGTCTGCGCTCACTGCAACCACCACTTCCCGCTGAGCGTCTGGCAGCGGCTGGAGCTTACCGCCGACGAAGGGTCCTTCCAGGAATGGGACATTGAGCTGCCCATCAGCGACCCGCTGAAGTTCCCGGAGTACCAGTCAAAGCTGGAACGCGACCGGGCGAAGACCGGCATGTCCGAGGCGGTGGTCACTGGACGCGCTGAGATCAATGGTCTGCCGGTGGCCATCGGGGTCATGGACCTGAAGTTCTTAGGCGGCAGCATGGGCTGGGGTGTTGGGGAGAAGATCACGCGGCTCATGGAGCGCGCCGTCGAGGAGCGGTTGCCGGTTGTAGTCTTCTGCGCAACCGGTGGGGCGCGCATGCAGGAGTCTCTGGTCTCCCTCATGCAGATGGCGAAGACATCCGGCGCCGCGGGGCGTCTCTCCAAAGCCGGACTGCCCTATGTGAGCGTGCTGACCCATCCGACATACGGCGGCGTGACGGCCAGTTACGCATTCCTGGGTGATGTCATCATCGCCGAACCCGGTGCGGCCATGGGTTTCGCGGGGCCGCGTGTCATTGAAGTGACCAACATCAAGATGCCGCCGGGAGTCCAGACCGCGGAGTTCCAGTACGAGCACGGAATGCTGGACATGCTCGTTCCCCGGCCGCGGATGAAGGAGACGCTGGGGCAGATCATCCGGTGGGCATCGGGCCCCGATGAGCCTCCGGCTGCGGACGCCGAGGCGGGGCCCGAGACGGTTGAGCCTCCGCGGGCGATTCCCCTGCGGCCTGCCGGAGCGGAAGTCGCCCTGTCGGCGTGGGAGAAAGTGCAGCTGGCCCGGAACCAGGATCGCCCGCTGGCGCTTGATTACATTGATGCGTTCATCGACGGGTTCGTGGAACTCCACGGCGACCGCCGCTACGCCGATGACGGCGCGATCGTGGCGGGGCTGGGGCATTTTGAGGGTCGGCCGGTGGCGGTCATCGCCCAGCAGAAGGGGCGAACGTCCGCCGAGCGCCTGGCGCGCAACTTTGGCAGCGCCAAGGCTGAAGGTTACCGCAAGGCCCTTCGGGTGATGGAACTCGCGGCGCGGCTCGGGCGACCAATTCTCACTTTCATCGACACCAAGGGCGCGGATTGCCTCGAGGAAGCCGAAGCCCGTGGGGTGTCTGAAGCCATTGCCGTGTGCCAGCGCGACATGTTCTCGCTCCCGGTACCCGTGGTCTGCTCGGTCATCGGCGAGGGCGGAAGCGGCGGCGCAATCGCCATCGGTGTGGGAGACGCGGTGCTGATGCAGGAGAATGCCTACTACTCGGTGATCGCGCCCGAGTCGTGCGCGGTCATCCTCTGGCGCAGCCCGGAGCGCAAGGAAGAGGCCGCGTCGGCACTGAAACTCACCGCCCAGGATGCCTTCGAACTGGGCGTGGCGACCGCTGTTGTTCCCGAGCCCCCCGGCGGCGCGCACCTGGACCCGGCGCAGGCCGCGAGACTGCTCAAGAGCAGCATCAGCGAGGCGCTGGCGGAACTGCGCAAACTGCCGGCGGAGGAATTGATGGACCGGCGCTACCAGCGCTTCCGGCGCATCGGTGACCCACTGCAGTCACGGCCGGACACTACCGGTGACGGCGGCTCCGCTGTCTGATCCACGGCGCCGTTGCCGCACCATTCACTGTGAAGAAGACCCGGCCTGAACCCAATGCCGGAACTGACTTGCAACCGGGCGCCAACGCCATCGCGCATAGCGCCCGCCCCGGAAGGAGCCCTCACTGTGGCAAGCCGTTCATTCCCTCGCGAACCCCGTGACGTGCCCGCTGTTGATACGAAGCACCGCCGCATCCAGACGCAGATTCCGGTGCCCGAATCCCTGGAGATTCTCGACCGCCTGCAGAAGTTCGAGCCCCGTTCGATGACCGGACAGCCGCCGGTGATCTGGGACCGGGCATACGGCGTGAACGTGTTCGACAAGTGGGGCAACATGTGGCTGGACTTCAGCTCCGGCGTGCTGGTGACCAATGCCGGGCACAGTCATCCGAAGGTGGTCCAGGCCATCGCTGACCAGGTGGAGCACGGTCTCCTGCACAATTACTGTTTCCCCTCGGAGATCCGCTCGAAGTTGGTGCAGAGGATCGTGGAGATCTCCCCTGCCCCGCTGGAGAAAGCCTTCCTGGTGACCACCGGCGCCGAGACCACCGAGTGCGCGATCAAGCTCATGCGCACCTGGGGCGTGGCCCAAGGTGGCCGGGAAAAGCATGTCATCGTCAGCTACGACAATGCCTTCCACGGGCGCACCATGGGTTCGCAGATGGCCGGCGGGATGCCCGCGGGCAAGTCGTGGATCATCAATCTCGACAAGGGCATGGTGCAGGTCCCGTACCCTGACGGGTTCCGTTGCCCGGACACCTCTTTCGAGTTCTTCCTGAAGTCCCTCGAGGCGCAGAGCATCCAGCCCGAACAGGTCGCCGGCGTGATCTGCGAGACTTACCAGGGTGTGAACGCGTGCCTCGCGCCGCCGGAATACTGGCAGGAAATGCGCACCTGGGCAGACAGGCACAACATCCTGATCACCTTCGACGAAGTGCAGGCCGGCTTCGGCCGAACCGGGAAGCTGTTCGGCTTCATGCACTTCGGGATGACGCCGGACATCGTCTGCTGCGGCAAAGGCCTTGGCGACGGAATGCCCATCGGCGCTGTTATCGGGCGCGAGGATGTGATGGACCAGTACGGCCCGGGCTCGATGACCAGCACCCACACTGGGAACCCGGTGTGTTGCGCTGCAGCGCTCGCAAGCATCGACGCAATCCTCGAAGAGGGCATGGTCGAGAACGCGGCGCGCTTGGGCAGGGTGATGCTGGACGCCCTCATGCCGCTAAAGGACAAGTACCCACAGATCGGGATCATCCAGGGGGCGGGTCTTGTTGCGGCGATACAGTTCACCCACCCCGGGACGACCGACGCGGACGCCGACTTGGCCATGGACGTGACGCAGAAGTGCATCGAGAAGGGCCTCATGCTCTTCGCGCCGGTGGGTGTGGACGGTTGCGCGATCAAGCTGAACCCGCCTCTTTGCATTGATGAGGAAGCGCTGCTCGAAGGCATCGGCGTGGTCGCCGAATCGCTGGAGGAAGTGCTGGGATAGGGGGATGGGAGGCGTAGAGCGGGACGTTCGAGCTGCCCGTGCTATCGAAGAAGCGGCAGCGGTGTTCGTAGTGGCGCTCACCTCCAGTGCGATTGCAGGAGCGGGCTTGCCCACGAACGCCTTCGCCGTTCCAGCCGACGTCAACGACAGTCGCTAGTCTGCCGGAGGGCCACGAGCAGCGCCCCGTGGCGGACCTCCAGAGGGTCTTACTGGCGGCGACTGCAGACGGCAACACCACCCTTACCCAGGGTCGGACCCGATTTTGCGGGTAATCACCCGTCATCTGAATGCCGGCCTCAGCGTATCCGGCCCCAGCCGGATACGCATCGCACAAAACCGATGCGCCCGGGCCCCGCACCCAGGGGAAACGACACCGTGGGGCCAAGGGGCATCGGTTGCCTAGCCTCAATGGCGGCCTTGTGTGTGGTGGGGGTCCTGTGTCTGTGGTGCTGAGGCCGGGCCGTGTGCCGTCAGGCTCCGGAAGGAGCCGTCCGCCTATAGCCCCCGGCGGTAGCCGGGGGATTCCGGACCCCGGGAAGAGCCGCCAAGCCCCGAAGGGGCGGCCGATCCGGGTGCGCGGGGGACGGCCTGTCGCCCCCGTTCGGGGGCTCATGGCGCATCGTGGGGCGGGAATCCAGGGGCTTCCGCCCCTGGCTATAGGCTGCCGCCCGCTTCGCGGGCTGTAAGGCAACGGCTCAGGACTCTAAGGTGCGGGATGTCATCGCCGTCCAGATGACAGGGCCCCGCACACATGGGGAACGACACCGTCGGGCCAAGAAGCAGCAATGGTTGTGGGGTATGGATGTCGGCCTCGTGTGTGGCCGGCGTCGGGTTTGCGTGGTGTTCAGGCCGTGCCGTGCGCCGTCAGGCTCCGGAAGGAGCCGTCCGCCTATAGCCCCCGGCGGAAGCCGGGGGATTCCGGACCCCGAGAAGAGCCGCCAAGCCCCAAAGGGGCGGCCGGTCCGGGTGCGCGGGGGACGGCCTGTCGCCCCCCTTCGGGGGCTCAAGGGGGATTGTGGGGGCGGGAATCCAGGGGCTTCCGCCCCTGGCTATAGGCTGCCGCCCGCTTCGCGGGCTGTAAGGCAACGGCTCAGGACCTGTGCCTGCGGCGTTGAGGCCGGGCCGTGTGCCGTCAGGCTCCGGAAGGAGCCGTCCGCCTATAGCCCCCGGCGGAAGCCGGGGGATTCCGGACCCCGAGAAGAGCCGCCAAGCCCCGAAGGGGCGGCCGATCCGGGTGCGCGGGGGACGGCCTGTCGCCCCCGTTCGGGGGCTCATGGCGCATCGTGGGGCGGGAATCCAGGGGCTTCCGCCCCTGGCTATAGGCTGCCGCCCGCTCCGCGGGCTGTAAGGCAACGGCTCAGGACCGGAAGGTGCGGGGACGGTCAAAGGGTATCCGGCCCCAGCGGGCACGATCAAAGCGCATCCGGCCCCAGCCGGCACGGTCAGAGGGTATCCGGCCCCACCCGGCACGGTCAAAGCGTATCCGGCCCCAGCCGGAACGCATCGCACAAAACCGATACTCCCAGGCCCTTACCCATATTGCATTGACCATATCGCTTTGTTATACTCCGTTCCCGCCGAAGCAGGCTGGCCAACAGGACTGGAGGGACCACTGTGAGCGCAATTCGCGTACTGGTGAGCGGGGCTTTCGGCCGGATGGGACGCCAGGTCGCCCAGGCAGTTCACTCGGCGCGCGACATGGAACTTGTGGGTGGAGTGGACCCCAAGGGCGTGGGGCATCCCATGTCCGAGATCCTCGGGGATGCCTCCGACCTGTCCATCAGCGGACATCTCGCCGGGACCCTCGAAGAGATCAAGCCAGACGTGATGGTTGATTTCACCGTTCCCGCGGTGGTCATGGACAACCTCGAAGCCGCGATTACCCGTAAGGTCGCCTGCGTGGTTGGTACCACGGGGCTGTCAGAGACCGACCTCGATGTGATCCGCACCATGTGCGAACGCAATGAGACCCCGTGCTTCATCGCCCCGAACTTCAGCATAGGCGCGAACCTCATGATGCGCTATGCCGCCGATGCCGCGCGGAGTTTCGACTACGCGGAGGTCATCGAACGCCACCATGAGAACAAGGTCGACTCGCCCTCCGGGACCGCACTGCGCACCGCGGAGCTGATGGCGCAGGCGCGCGGCGAGGACTTCGAGACCGTGCCCACCGAAGTCGACAAGGCTCCCGGTTCCCGGGGCGGCAATGCCTACGGAATCCAGGTGCACGCGGTGCGAATGCCGGGCTACGTGGCCGACCAGGAGGTCATTTTCGGCGGGCTCGGCGAGCGGCTGGTCATCAGCCACGTCACCATCAACCGCGAGTGTTTCATGCCCGGCGTCCTGCTGGCGGTGCGGCGAGTGCAGCAACTCCACGGCCTCACAGTGGGCCTCGAGCATCTTCTGTAAACGCGACAATCCCGCGGGAACGCGAGAGCCGACTGCTCACAGCGCCCGCGCATACCAGGTGATAGGCATGGGCATCAAGGCTGGAGTCGTCGGTGTCGGACCGGTCGGCCAGAATATCTACAAGTGCATCCGCGAACTGGGCCTGGAGTGCGAAGAGGTGCGGATGCTCGCCACCTCGGCACGGGTGGAGATCATCGACGGCGAGGAAGTCCCGGTACACAGCCTCGGCGCGGAGTTCAGCGACGAGGGCCTGAGACTGTTCGAGGGTCTGGATGTGGCGTTTTTCGCCGGGCGTGAAGGTGACAAGGGCGCCGCGAAGACTTGGGCGATGGCGGCCATCGACCGTTACGGCGTCTACTGCATTGATAACGGCGCGGACTTCCGCATGGACCCGGAGATCCCGCTGGTTGTGCCTGAAGTGAACATGGATGCCGTCACCGCTGATACGAAGTTCATCGCGAGCCCGAACTGCTCGACGATCCAGATGTGCGTGGCCCTGGCGCCGCTCCACCAGATGGCTCCGTTGAAGCGCGTGATCGTGACCACCTTCCAGTCGGTCTCCGGCTATGGTCGCGAGGCCCAGGCGGAGCTTGTCTCGCAGCTCAAGGAGATGGACCCGGACAACATCGGCGCGCCGCTCAAGTTCGACCCGAAGGTGTTCCGGCGGCAGATCGTGCTGGACTGCCTGCCACACATCGATGCCTTCATGGACAACGGGTACACCAAGGAAGAGCTGAAGATGCGGTATGAGACCCGCAAGATCTTCGGCGACGACAGCCTGGACGTTGTGGCGACAACGGTGAGGGTGCCGGTGGAGATCGGGCATGCGGAATCGATCAACGCTGAGTTCAGCGGTCCGATGAGCGCCGCGGCGGCACTGGATGCCTGGCGTGCCAATGCCGAGGAGTACGGCCTCGTGGTCATCGACCAGCCGGCCAAGGACACCCCCGGCTGGCCCACGCCTGCAGCGCCCAAGGATGACACGTACATGGGGCACAAGTACGCCGAAGAGCGGGCTTACCCGACCCAGGCGGACGTCCTGAAGGAAGGTTGGAACAACCTGGTGCTGGTGGGCCGGACGCGCGACGACTAC
>JAGPGE010000084.1 GCA_018056145.1 Armatimonadota bacterium | reverse complement strand
GGGAGCATTCCGCCCGGCTGGCAGCGTGAGATCCAGGAGCGCGATGGCCAGGTGTTCGGCATCGCCCGAGTCAGCCGCAGTTTCGTGAGAGCGCCTACGCTGCACCTGCGCGACCAGCGCTCCCATGTCGCGGTGTGGTCACAGTCCGATGAGGTACTGCCCGAGCAGAAGCGATGGGCCGTGCAGTTTGACTTCCGGCTCACCGGCGAGCTGGTCTACAAGTCCATCGACGAGGGCCCGTACAAGGCCGGTGACGCGGGGGCTGCATTCGGGCTCAAACGGGGGCGGCCCGCAAGGGACGCCGACTTCCTGCCCCTGGTGCAGTTCGACAATGGCGAGAGCCCCGGCAAGCCCGTGGCCCTGCTGGGCCTGGGTGAAGTACTGGCCAGTAATGTGTCCGCGAACAAGTGGCACCGGCTGGTCATCCACCGCGACGGCGACACGTGGCGGTTCTTCCTGGACGACGAGCTGAAAAGGACAGTCACCGGCCGCGACTCCGACCTGCGTGGGATCGCCTTCGGCTCCTTCCGTAACTGGCCCCACGTGGCCCAGGACATCCACTACGCAAATCTGAAGATCGGCAACTTCATGGAGCCGTGACGCGCTTGTTCGCGACCCTACGGGTAGTTGCCCTCCTGCCGCCAGACGTCCAGCATCAACTCATAGCGCGAGAGCCTCATGCCCGTGTAGATGCAGTTGCTGGTGGAGAAGATGTACCCACCGCCGGGCATTCCGTGGCGCAGCGCGTAGCTGCACGACTGCCGGACTTCGTCCTCCGTGCCCGTGTCCATGAGCCCGCAGTTTACGTTCCCGATGATACACAGGCGTTTGCCGTACAGTCTCTTGACTTCGGCGATGTCCACGCCGGCCTGCGGGTCGATGGAATGCAGCGCATGGGGGTTGCACTGCACAAGCTGGTCCAGGATCGGCATGATGTTCCCGTCGGTGTGCTTGATCACGTAGAACCCCATGTCGCGCTGGCCCTGGATCAGCCGCGCGAGATAGGGTGTCACGAACTCGCTGAACTGGCTCGGACTGAGGAAGGGGCCGGTGTTCAGGCAGTAGTCGGCGCATAGAGCCAGACCGTCCAGCCCTCCGTGGGCGCGCAGGCGCTCGAGGTGCGCAAGTTGCCCGTCCACCATGGCCGCGGCCTGAGCCTTGAGCCCATCTGGGTCATCCACCATTCGGTAGGAGAACTCCTGCATGCCGCGCCCGCTGGGAATGCCGAAGGTGGCGTCCCCGTGCATCATCAGGAAGTATCGGTCCCCAGAGCGCTCCCGGATGGCGTCGATGAGCCGCACGACGCTCTCCAGATCCCCTGGGTTGGGATGCAGGAAGATCGCACTGTGCTCGTAACGATCCGCGGTGGCGATGTACAGGTCGGCCATGTCCGCGATGTGCAGACGGCGCTCCTTCTCCTCCATCTGGTCCCACTGGCCGTAGCTGCGGTGGCTCGGGTGGACCTTGCCGAAGGCCTCCATGGTGAGGAAGAAGACCAGTTCGAAGTGAGGGACGCGTCCGGTAAGCGGCCTGCGCTCCAGGGCCGCGACAAAGCGCTCTCGGGGTGTCATGGTGTGTTCCGCAGCCTCCTGATGTGATCGTCGGCAACATCGATGTGCGCGGCGCCGCGTCCCATTTCGGTTGGACTGGAGCCGGTTCGCCCATATTGTAGCACATCATCGCCGCGCCGAGGCAGAGCAGGCACGCCAATGGGACCACAGACGCCCTCGCGCCCGTGAACAGGGAGAAGCTTCAGGTTCCCCTGATGCACATCTGAGGGCGCGGGGTGCGGAAGCCGAGTACAATGGACCCGTCACGGGTTCGGCCCGCGCCATCCCTCTCACCGGGGGGGATGCCATGGATATGAGAATACTCATCGTCGAAAACGAGGCGGTACAGTCGGGCATCCTGGCCGAGTGCGTAAGCCTTCTTGGTTACACCCCTGTTGTAGCCACGGGGTTTCGAGCTGCACTGAACCTCCTGTCCGGACCTCCCCCCGAACTCGTGCTGCTGGATCTCGTGCTGGGCGACGGCAAAGGGCGCGACCTCTATCTGGCGATCCGAAGGGATCCCGAATGGTCCGAGGTGCCCGTGATTCTCACGACTGGTTTGCCGGAGCCCGATACGTACGAACAGGCGCGCGGGATTGAGGCACCCATGTTGCGGAAGCCCTTCGGCCTTGCTGATCTTAGGCGTGCGGTGGCGATGAACCTGCCCGTCTGAAACGCACTTCCCGCCGCCCCGGCGGCGCTTCACCCCGCATCACGCACGGCTCTTCCGCCTTCCACCGATTCGCGGTGCATTGGCTCCACTCAGAGGGCTTTTCCTCGGGACGCCGAGCCCGGGCAGGTCTGACCGCGCCTTGGGCGAACTATCCCGCGTGCAGTCTGTTTCCACCGACCCGGCAGGCCAGTGGTGGGTATCCGTCGATGACCGTGCCGGCACCGGGGAATGTAGCCCATGATCAGAATGAGCCTCAGCAACAGCGTCTTCCCTGCAGGCCTGGTTTTTCTGCTGGCGTCAGCGGCGATCGGCCTCGCGATGGCGCAGGACGAGGACCAGTCGTCTGAATCTCGAGCCTCCATGCATGCCTCGCCCGGGCCCGGGGTGGCCCGGGGAGACGATCCCGCGGGTGACACGCCAGCGTCTCTGGCCACACAGGACGGTGACGCGCTGGCCCCGTCTTCTTCCGCATCTCCGGGGCCTGTGCATGGTGATGCCGTCTCGGAGCCGAGCGCTTCGGAGCCAGTGACCCCGGCACGCGGCACGGCCGCGTCTTCGGACAGTGAGACACATCGAGCTCCGGCAGGCGAGCAGGCCCCGGTCCAGACCTCGGAAGCTGAGGATGCTGTGGACGCTGATGAGCCCTCGGAACGTGTCGCTGCCCCGGTCACGCGTTCGCGTCGCCAGGCGGAAGTGATCGGGGCCTTGGAAGCCCTGTCGCGGCCGGAAGCCGGTGCCGGAAGCGCCCGGCACGGACGAACCCCAGTGAGCAGCGACGCCCTCACTCAGAAGGTCGTCTTGTGGCGCAGTGAACTGCGCATGACGGCTGCACTGGCAGCGCGCCGGCTTCGCGAGCTCGAGAAGGAAAACCGGAGGCTTGAGAAGCTGGCAGTGCGCCTCCCGTGGGCGATACGCCGGGGGCGGGTCAGGCCTGCGCAGGGGCGTGAGGAGCGGGAGCAGCTGATCGCCGAGCAGGAGCGCTTCGATGCTCTGTACGACGAACTCACACAGGCCGCGCAGGATGTTGGGGCTGAGATCGACGCCTACGGCCGGGCTCTTGAGCGTGCCCGGACTCTAGGCCTTGACCGGAAAATCGTGAGCACGCTGGAAGCCGGGCTTCCCCAGGCGACCCAGGCGAGGGCAGACTTCCACGCTGCCGCGCAGATGGCCGTGGCCAACGCCCGCCTCATAAGTGACATCATTCCCCAGCTGGACGCCGCGCTGCAGATCGCCGAGACCCGCGGGCTATTGCGTCGCAGTGAAGTCCGGCTCACCGTCCAGACCCCTTTGACGGCCGTGGAAGATCTCCGCCTGTTGGTGCAGTCCATCGATGCCTATCTGCGCACAGGATTCCTGCCGGGGGCCGCTTCCGAACCCGACGACGGGATGACGCCGTCCTGGCCGATACGTGAACTCGCAGGGGTCGCGCTGGCCGGAGTAGTGCTGGCGGTCGCTTTCCAGCGACTACGACGGCGTCTCATGGATGAAATGGGAAGCCGGCTGGAGACGTTGCCACAGGAACAGCGCGATCTCACGCTCTGGCGCTATGCCCGTGGCTTTGAGATAGCGCGCGCCGCCCTTGCCTTCGCGGTGCTGGCCCTGGGAGTGGAGTCCCTGCCTCTCTCGCCTTCGGGGTCGCTGTCGCTCACGGGTCTGGTCTTTGCGTGGTGCGCATACGCGGCGGCAAGACCGCTTCTGCGCCTGGTGCTGGCTCCTGGAGACGAGGGCTTCGGCCTGCTCCACTGCGACGCCGCCACGTCCCGGCGCACTGCGTCCGCGGCCCACGCGATGGCGCTCTATTCTGCCTTGCTCCTGCCAGCGATCTACGCTCTCGCCCTGTACGACTATCCCCACGCTGACGTCCGTCTGGCGCTCACACTGCTGTACGGTCTGGGCACAGTCATCTTCCTGATCTGGCTGATGAACTCACCGCAAGGTCCGTTAGCGGCCAGCGGCGATGCGTCCGAGCAGGCTGCGTGCGATCTCCCCGGCTGGGTGCCGGGGCTCAAGGCGCCCATCTCGCTGGCCGCCGTGGCTCTACTTATAATGACAGCGATGGGGTATGTGAACCTGAGCAGCTACCTGGCGCGTTCCCTGGTGCTCAGCGCCTTGTTCGTGGCGGTCGCCTGGCCCGCCTATGGTCGCCTCAATCGCGAACTGGCGGCACGGTTTCCGGTGGCCGCGGCTGGCCGGGCAGGCATATTCCATCGGCCATGGATGCAGCAGGTCATCCGGATTGCCTTCGTGCTCATCAGCGGCCTCTTGATCGCGCGCTTCTGGGGCATCCGCCGCTATCACCTGGATGAGCTCATCACCCTGGCATCCCAGCCGCTGATCGACGTCAAGGGCGCGCAGATATCCATACTCGCCATCGCCAAGGCGCTCCTGGTATTGCTGGTCACCTCCTGGGCGGCCGGGTGCGCCCGGCGTCGCGTGCAGGAATCTGCTGCTTTGTCCCAAAGGTGGGACCATGGCACCCGGCACGCCGTAGGGAGCGCGCTCTACTACTGCCTCCTGGCAGGCGGAATCGTGCTGGCCATCCTGGTGGCAGGAATGCAGCTTAGCATCCTTGCCGCCTTCGCCGGGATGTTCGGCATCGCCATCGGCTTCGGCAGCCAAGATATTGCGAAGAACACCATTTGCGGCCTCATCATCATGCTGGACCGTTACATCAACGCCGGGGACTATGTTGACGTGGCGGGCCAGAGCGGGACAATCGTGGACATCACCGTGCGCTCAACCACAATACGGACCCAGGACAACCGCCTGGTTGTCATCCCCAACTCGGTCTTCTACACGCAGAACGTGGTGGTCTCGAGCCAGCGGGATCGCCGGGTGCGCCTGGTGGTTGATGTCGCGGTTGCTCCGGAGACAGACTTTGACACCGTGGCTCGGGTGCTGCGTGATGCGGCCGTGGCTCAAGATGGGGTGCTGAATGCCCCTGAGCCAGAGGTCCTATTCAGTAAGCTCGCGGCGAACGGTCTGAACCTCCAGCTTGTCGCCTGGACCGATCATATCGACAGATTGCCCACGGTTCAGGGCAGGCTCATGCACGGAATCTGGAGCGCCCTGAAGCAGCACGAGATCGCCCTGGTGTAGCTGGCCGCGGCCGGGTATGGGCAAGGCGCACTCCACCGAACGGGGAACGTCCCGATTACCACGAAAGAGGAACGCAACGCCATGCACGAGACAAGGACAGGCGAGACGGAACACTTCTGGTACCGGCTCGGGCCGGAAGACCGGTACATCGACTCACAGCTGGAGAACAAGGCCTTCGCGTACGCGGAGGGCAAGGTGATGCTGTCTGAGGACAATGGAAACACCTGGCCCCACGTACTCGACTTCCCCGATGCGCGCAACATCACCTTCAGTTGCATCCTCAAGGGCGGGAACATCGTCTTCGCCACGGGTGCGAAGCTGTACGTCAGCACGGACAACCTCCAGAGCTGCGAGGAGGTCACCGTGAAAGACGTGGATGGGAGCGACTACCTGCCGCACACGCCGAAGGACCCGGAGCGTCCCGGCTGGTACTTCCACACCCTACCCGGCACCAACTCCTTTGATGTGAACGGCAATGAGATGCTCATCTGGGGCAACTACTGCAACGTGCTGGGTGGCGCGGCGCCGGTGAACATCTACTACTCCACCGACGGCGGCCAGACGGTGAAGCTCGCCTATGCATTCGGCCAGAACCCGTACACCCGCGATAACGGTTCCCCGGGCGGTGGACCGGAGGGCACGCTGCTGGGCAACCCCGACAATCCCGTTCGCTGCCGGCACCTGCACACCGTGGTCTACAACCCCGCGGAGGACGCTTTCTACGCCTGCACAGGGGATGCCGACAGGGCGGAGTTCTTCGAGTGTCACTGGCTCAGGGGAACGTACGACGCTGCGGAGGATCAGTGGGACTGGAAGGTCATCATCACGGACCGCTTGAACTCGCGCTACAAGGCGGGAGGGATCAACTTCGTGGACGGGCAGCTCTACTGGATCAGCGACTCCAACGGCCCCGAGCCCTACGACCGGGGTATCTTCCGGTGCGCCCCCGCCGACATCGGTAACCGCGAGAAGCACACGCTGCTGTTCAACCCCGAAGTGGAATCCGGAGCGATGATCATCCAGGATGGAGTGATGCTGGCCTCGCACTGCGCCCCGGCGTCGCCGCTGGATACCGGCATCATCATCTCGCTGGACATGGGCGAGACGTGGGCGCAGTACGACCTGAAGGAGTTCGGCAAGCGCTCGCCCACGCGGTTCCACGAGAAGAACAGCGAGGGCTGGTTCCGGATGGACTTGCGATCCGGCTGGATCGACCGCGCCGAAGTGCTGTTCCTGAAGCCGAAGAGTGCATGATCGGTCACGCCCTGCACACTGGTCGAGGCGCTGCGTGAGCCTGGACGTCTTCGTCCAGGTTCACGATGCACTCGGCGATCATCACCCAGCCTTGATCCGCGGCGGCTGACGGTGCTGTGGTGGCTATGCGGATCTCGTTCTCCCCGGTATTGAGAATCCCGGTGGGGATCGCGATTTCCAGAACGGACCAGTCCCGCTCGGCGAAAGTGTTCGGCCCGTCGAACACTGGCCGTCCGTTGACGCTCACCCGCATGGGGACCGCGCCCGGCTTGTCGTCATCCTGCCCCGTCAGGATCAGCCGTGCCGCGCCGGCAGGCGCGGTCTCCAGGTTCAGCACCGTTGACATGGCCGGGTTGTTGCTCCCCGTTCCATAGATCCAGATCGCCCGCCGCGGGGGGCATTGGTGGGCATACTCCTGTGGCCCGACAGCTCCCCGGAAGCCGTCCAGCTCCATGCGCCAGCCGCCGTCAACCCGGGTCTGCGCGTACTTCTGCTGCTCTCGGGCAAGAGTTCCAGCCGGGTCGTTGATGAGCCGGTCGATCACCGGGTCCGCGTACCACGGAGAACGATCCAGGCGCAAGCGGGCGACCTTGTACAGCCACTCCTGGCCGGTTACGCGCCGTATGAAGGCGCTTACGCGCTGAGTCCGGGCAATGGCTGCGAACTCGGCCAGACGCCGGGCGAACTCGGCTTCGCTTACCGCCAGCTTGCCGTTCACGGGGTTGCGTGCATTGAGGTCGCCGAACAGCACACAGAGCTTCTCGCCCTGAACACGGTAGCGTCGAGCCCGGTCGTCAGCCACAGCCTTCTCGGCCTCATCCAGCATGGCAAGCGCCTTGTCTGCGTACTCCGCCGTGACCGTGTGCGGGCTGGGCGCCTCGCACTGCTGGTGGATCGGCCGCTCATCCACCTCTTTCGACAGGTAGTCGAAGTACCGCCGCACAGCGGGTGCCGCGGCGCCGTAGTAGGCATCCATGAACTCCGCGATCAGTGGCTCCACCGGCGTATCCGGGTGCCATAGTAGCTCGCTCTGAACGTAGATGAACAGGTGACGGAAGTTCACCGGCGTGCCGCAGTAGAAGATGCCCCGGACCCCGTTGGCAGCGTACATGTCCAGCTTGCGTTTCATCGCCCAGAAACTCCCGAATGGCTCGTACCAGTTGGCGTAGCCTGTCGGGTAGTCGAAGATGTACATATTGTTCGGGCATTTTGCGAACCAGCCCATCACGTCGGTGTAGCTCTGCTTGTTGCGCTCACACGTGAGGTCATGGCTGCTGCAGTCGGTGCGGTGCGGGTAGGGGCAATACTGCACCATCACATTGGGTTCGGGCATCACGCGCGTGGGCGGGGGGGAAGTTGCGTTGGTGTAGGCGAGGGTCAGAATGCGCTTGTCCGGGTGCTTTTTCGCCGCCTCTCGGGCGATGTAGTTGACGTAGTCCAGCAGCCGGTCGGTCATCTCGACGCCGGGTATCGCATCCAGCGCCCTGCACTGGTCGCACTGGCACCAGGCGAATCCGTCGCCCTGGGAGACGCCGAAAAACTTGCGCTCGGGTTGCTTGTCCATCAGTGCAACCAGGCGCTCGGCGCTGATCCGGCGGACGTCCGGGTTCGACAGGCACAGGTGTACATCGAAGCCCTCGCCGTGGAACTCCCTGCTCAGGCGGCGGCCGTCCTTCTGCAGCGCGAAATACTCCGGGTGTTCCCCATGGTACTTGTCGAAGGGCAGCAGGTATGCCGCCGCGTGCACGATATTGCCCGGTTCGCCGATGTCGCCGGGCGCCATCATGTCGTCCGACGGCGTGTTGCCCAGCTTCAGGTTGTTGGCCAGATTGCGGAATTCGTAGAATGGCTTGTCCGAAAGCAAACAGTCTGGAATGTTCAGGGCCGCTGTTTCGGGCACCGTCTCGCAACCCGGAGCGTAGAACCTGCAGCCGAGGTGCCGCAGGAGAGCATAGACTCCGTAGACGGTGCCGACATCTCGCCACCCGGAGACTCCGACCTTGCCATCTCGCACCTGCACTACGTACCCGTCCTCAGCGACTGCATTGAGCGCTTCCTGGTCGATGATCCCTGCCTTCACTGCCTGCGCCCCGACGACGATACTGCCCGGAGCCACGTCGTTCCCGGTGGCCTCGGCTCGCTCCAGATGCCTGCCGGTCATCACATCTAGATAGCTCGCCAGTTCCTCGGCAGCCAGTAACTCGCGTGCAGTCGCTCCCGGGGCAACCACAATGCCCACCGCGGGAACACTCTCTCCGATGGTGATCTCCCCGGGTGTTCTGGGCGGCCTGGGCGGCTCCATGCGAATGGTGTATGCGCTTACAGTCTCCTCTCCGGCGCGCACCGAAGGCCCGCTGAAGGGCCAGACTCCCTGCCGCGCACCGTATCTCTCATGCCGCGCATCGAAGGGGTACAGCGTGCCGAAGCTGTCGGCCTCGAAGACGATACCAGCCGCCGGCGTCCGCACGGTCATGACGGGGCCCGCCCCGGTGATGCCCCCGTTCGCTGGCGTCTCCGGGATTGGTGTCCGGCTTGTGACAGTGCCGGCCACGTTGGCGATCTCGATGACTCCCTGATCCAGCAGCGCCGGAGGCATTTGAGCGATGCAATACTCCACCGGACCGACCTCCGCGTCGGCCACCGCCGTGACCCGGAGCACGATGCGCACGCTGTCGGGCTCCAGCAGTACATCGTAGGTCAGCTGGCCGCCTGGAATCCGGGCGGCGAGGGTGACCGCGCTCCCATCCTGGTTCGCCTCAACCTGCCCCGCTTTCCGCGCCTCGCTCAGGGTGAGGACAGTCCCCTGGTAATTCGGCTTGAACACGGTCAGGTACGAGCCCTGGGAGATCAGTTGGTCGCCATACTTCAGCGACAGACCGTTGGAACCGAGGGTTGCGCTCCAGTCACCCCGCGAGATCGTCACCGGCGCATCCGCGGCGTTCGCAAGAGTCAGCATCGCGAGCACGATGACTGTGCTGGCGGGCAAGCTCTTCATCTCCGCACCTCCGAGCGAGTATGACTCAATGAGTGCCGCATTCATCCAAGCTCTCTTGCCGCGGACAGTGCGTCCTGCGCCGCGTCACTCGGGCGTCGCGAGCCACCGCTGATTGGCGACCTCTTTGCTGAGTGGACCGTCGATCAGCATTTCATCTCCCCGGCTGATGCGTATATGCCCGCCCACGGGACCGGTCGCGTTCAGGCTCAGGGAGATCGCGCGGTTACCCGACTCGAAAGTGATCCGGGCAGTGTTGCCCTCCAGTGTCGCCTCTGCCGGGCCCATTGCGGAGAGCTCCTGGCTGCCCACTCGGATCAGGTGCAGGAACACGTCGTCCGTCCGCGGGCTGCCGGGGCGTACTTCCATGCGCCAGCGGCCCATCAGCTCGGGCACTTCCTTGTACTGCACCGCCCCGATCCGATCACCGCGGTCCTTGATGTACTGCGACGGCCCCTGGTCGACAGGGTAGTTGACGCCCTCCACGAGGAACTCCTTCCCCGGGCCGCCCACCTTCTCCAGTACGGCGTCTTCCGGCAGGAGCGTACGGCAGAAGATGCGGCCGCGATCCTGGTCTGAGTACCACGTCTTCCCCATGACAACCGGCTCGTTCGCATGATGCAGGAGCCACGTCTTGGCATACTCCGCCTGCGTGGAAGTAGCGCGATCAAAGACCACGAAATGGTCCGGCGGGACAAACACGAACTGGCGCACCATCTGGCTGCACTTCTCGGCACTGTACTGGGGGGCCGCGTCACCCGCGACGTAGGTGAACTCCGGGCTGGTCTCGAAAGCGATGACCCGCGCACCCACCTGCTTGTTCTGCCCGCCGGCCTGCTGGAACACCTCGCCATTCCAGTAGGGCGAGGGCGGCTCGCCGGGCATCTTGATGAGAATGCAGTTGTGCGCGATGGTCTGGGCGTAGTAGTTCTGCAGGTTGTCCGGATTGCCGGCGCGAGTGCCCGTGTCCAGCGCCAGGAAGCCCTGTCGGTAGATGGTGAAATGGTTGGCGTCATAATGCCGGTGATTGCCGGTGATGCCCCCGCAGGCGAAGAGGGCATACGTATCATCCTCGCCCGGCCCGGAGCGCATGAACACCTGGCCCATCTTCTCGAAATGCCGCGCGGGAGGCAGCAGGCCGGGATCAAGCGGCGCCGGCGCGTTCTCGAGATCGGTCAGCAGCAGCGGATAGATGCCAAAATACGCGGGCAAGAAGCCGCCACCTGCTTTCTCGCGCACGTGATGAGCCAGCGCGGCAAGCTCCGGGTGGGCTTTGTGGTAGAAGTGCATGATGTGGGACATGTGGCTGTACAGGTGGGCGGTGGGGAATGCATTGGTCTGGTGAGGAGTGTCGCCGTACCCGTACTCGCGATTGCCCGGCAGCCAGTTCCATAGGATGTAGTTGCAGGTCCAGCCTATGTGGGGCCAATCCGCCGAAACATCCTCGCCGGTGGCGGCCTTCCAGGCATGCAGGAAGCTCCACTCGCTCCAGGGGTATTCCGCGAAGGAGTACGTGACAGTGACGGATGCTGCACCGCCGTCGTCGCCGCAGGAGAGAGCGCGATGAGCCAGCAGTTTCTGGTAGGTTTCGTAGCCCCGGTTCAGAAAGCCCAGCGCCTTCTCATCGTCAATGCCCGCGTTCAGGAAGACGATCCCCGCAAACAGCGCCACATTGTCCGCGCCGTAGTAGCCGGATGCGTACCCGCCCATGTTCCGCCGCACGATCCCGGGGACGCTGAAGATATCGTGCACGTGGGCCAGCATGCTCTCGCCCAGGGCCCTGCGCTCATCGGGTGGCAGGTCGTTGAAGACCCAGTCGAAAGCCGTCAGCCAGCCCACCCGGCTGCGGCCGTACCAACTCACAGCCTTCTTGTCCGCGTAGGCCGCGTGGTAGTAGTCCACGCTTGCCTGGAGCTTCTCCCTGATCTCCCGGAGCAGTTCGGGCGTGGGTTCCATGCGATAGACGAACGCGAGGGACATGAGCTGGTTTCCCCAGTCCAGCACCGCCACACTGCTGTCGGGCCGGGGATCAGGCAGTGGGAACTCCGTCCACTCGTAGGTACGCGACGTGGTCTTCGAGCGGGCGATGATCGCGTCGTAATGCGCACGCCCAACCGTCAGGGCGCGTTCGCGAACGGCGGGCCACTGTTCAGCGTTCGCGAACAGGCGCGGGTGGTCGGGACGGATCTTCGCAGCCAGGTGGCCTGCCGCTTCCTGAGCACTGGCCGGAATTGCCGCCAGCCCCGCCAGGAAGGGCATCATCACTGCCAGGCCAAAGATGTACGAGGAGGGGTTGGTCATGTGCGGGCCTCCGGTGCCGCAGCGGGTCGGGCTGCCAGTGTGTGCGGGCACACCCGTAGTGTTCGGCCTCGGCACTGAGCTGACCTGCCCGCCAAGCGCTGCCGCCATTGTGCTGCAGCCGCCGTGAGAAGCGACTGCACATGCTGCCGCCAACCATACTATAGCAGTGACCCAATCGCTTCCCCCCGAGGAGCCCCGGCTGCATGGGGCGCTACCTCCTATCGGTTCTTTACCTAACCGGGAGTCTAACGCCCCATTGGTCTTTCTGTGCCTTTTACACAAAATAGCGTACACTACC
>JAGPGE010000083.1:6822-12171 GCA_018056145.1 Armatimonadota bacterium | reverse complement strand
GTAGTTGTGGCCCTGGCAGCGGCAGCTGCCCTCGGGCCGTACGCCGAAGCGCGCCGCGGTCTCGAGGCTGTGCATATAGCCCTGCAGGATCCCGTCCTCAACGAGCACGTGGCGCTTTGCAGGGGTCCCCTTGTGATCATACGGGAAGGAACCATTGAGCTTCGGCAGTGTGGGGTCGTCGTAGATGTTGACACCGCGCGCCGCGACCTGTTGTCCTTCCTTACCGCGCAGAATCGAATTGCCGGACCACACGGCGTCGGCCTCGCAGTTGTGCCCAAAGGCCTCGTGGACAAGCAGGCCGCAGATGAGCGGGTCGATGATGACATCGAACTTGCCCGCGGGGGCGCGTTTGGCCGCCAGGAGTGCCACGGCCTTCTGCGCGGTGGCGACGGCGAAAGTCTGCGGGTCGATGGCCCGGATCATTTCGTAGCCCAAGGAGTTGGACTGGTGCTTCGAGGCAGACTGGCGCACGTCCCCGTCCGAGGCGGTGACGTGGATGTTCAGCCCGCAGCGAACAGCGCTGCCGGTGATGTATGTGCCCGCCGTGTTGGCGATGATGCTGGTCCCGGCGGAGTCGCGGTAGCTGGCGACGGTGTTGACGATGCGGCGGTCGGTCTCGCGGGCCGCGCGCTCGAGCTCGAAAATCACCTGGACCCGTTCGCTCAGCGGGACCTCACGCGGGTCCACTTCGAACTCGCTCTCGACGTTGTCTTCGACGGGCTCGATGTCGCAGACCATGCCCGGGTCGGACACGTCAGCGCTGGCGGCTTTCGCCATGCTGACTGCGTCCCGGACGCAGCGCTTCATCTCCTCGGCGGTGGCGTTGTTGGTGGGGGCGAAACCCCAGGCGCCATCGACGAGCACGCGCACGCCGGCACCGGACGCATGGCCGGTGTTTACACGGTCGGCGATGCCGTCCTGAACCGAGATGCTGGTGCCGGTGCCTTCGGTGACGCGAAGGTCAGCGAAGTCCGCTCCCAGTGATCTTGCGAGCTTCAGTACATCCTCGATGATCTCTCGCATGGGCGACTCTCCAATGGTCAAGCAAGACCCGCCGGTCCAGTGGACTGAGGCGGGCTCTGTTGGTTCGCGGGTTTCAGTGGCACGCTTTGGTCAGCTTCGCACATGGGTCCCGAGGCATGCGCGCGAGCAAAGTCCGCGTGCCCTGTTCGAGGGCTGATACGGCGAGCAGACTCACCAGCCCCGGACTGTGCGGGGATTGCTTCGGACGATCGGATGCGGCCGGCAGGCGCTCCGGCGCCCGTTGCGGTTGGCGCGCGGATCGGCGCGCGAGAAGGTATCCGACAGCCGTTCCGGCTGCAATGCCCAGGGCCGCCGCCAGCCACGGATTGCACAGAGCTCTGCGCAGAGTCTCGGGCCTGATCTCCTCAGTCAGCTTTTGCTGGATCGCTGTCCAGCGGCTGCTCAGGTCCTCGGCTGTTACCCTCTGATCGCTTTCCATCGCGCTTCCTCTTCTCGCTGCCAACAGCGCGGGCACAGAGCACCCCGACCAGCACACACAGGACGAAGGAGACGGCATAGGCCGCGCTCGGAACGCCGAAGAGCTCCACCATTAGGTGGAAGAGCGCAAGGGCCAGCATAAGGGCTGCCGCGAAGGCGAACCCCAGGGCGAGCCCGAGAAACATCACGCGGCGCGCCGCCTTCTTCAGCGGCTCGGAGAGGGCACGGTCCACGGCGTCGGCGGCATTCTGCTTGAGGTATTCCCCCAGCACCGCAACGAACTCCCGCAGAAGCTCACCGAGCGTCCTGTTTTCCTCCATCACTGGCCTCCGGGCTCTGCCCGAGACTCCGCGTCAATCCGCCGACTGCTTCTGAGATCGCTTGAGCATGCGCTTCGCGACAGGAACAGCACGTTCGAAGAGCGCGTGCCACAGCGGTGAGAATACCAGGCTCCAATCACCGACATATTCCACATACTCGGCGGCGAAACCTCTCTTGAACCGGTTCAGGCCCGCGAGATGCTCCACCACGGGTTCGCCGTCGACTTCCGGGGACACACCGCGCATGTCGTAGACCTGGCAGCCACGCTCCTTCGCCCAACGCATCATCTCCCACTGCATGAGATGGTTGGGCATGAGGTTCCGGTGCTCATTGGATGAGGCGCCATAGACGTACCAGGCTTGCTCGCCGAGAACGAAGGCGATGGCTCCTGCGACGGGTCGGCCCTCCACGCGGGCCATGAAGAGGCTGGCAAGGCCGGGCTCTACCAGATAATGCCACATATCGTGGAAGTATGAGCGCGACCGGATACCGAAGCCGTCGCGTTCAGCAGTCACCGCAAGCAGATCGTAGAAGGGATCCAGGTCATCAAATGGGCAATCGGCCTGCACAGTGACACCGTGCTTCGCAGCGTAACGGATGTTGTAGCGCCACTTGCTGTGGAAGCGCGCCATTACCTCATCGAGGGAGGCAGAAAGATCGACCTTCATGACCGCGCGGGGCTGGACACCGCCGAAGCCATCGCCCATGGGGCCGGGATCGCGGAAGGACAAGTCGCGCATGCAGGAGATGTACCAGCCATCGGAGGGCTTGATGGCGGGGTCAATCTGCAGCGCGATAGCCCCGCGGCGCCGGGCTTCAGCGCGTATGTCGGCAACCAATTCGGTGAAGCTGTCCGTGTCGCCGGGAGTCACGATGGGACCGCGCGGGCAGTAGAAGAGGCAGCGCCCCGTGTGAGGGATGGGGCGCTTGAGCACCAGGGCGACGGCACGGATGCCCTCGGGCCGGCGCACGCTGAAGTACAACGGTTCCCAGCCGGTGCGTGCTTTGAGTTGTCCCCACTCCCAGCACTGGAGTACGTCGCCGGCGGGGGCGGCGGCCACGAACCGGTTCCAGGCCGCGCGATCACTCTCGTTCATGTGCATCTGGGGCGGCTCTCTCCCGTCCTGTCGAGGTTGTTCTTCAGTCGTCCCCGGCATCGGACTGCTCATTCGCGTCAGCGGCGCGTCGTGCGGCCCATGATCTGGCCTGCGCAACGCGCTGCTTGCGTTGAGCGGCCACTTCCGCCGGGTCCATGGGCTGGGGCATGGCGAACTCAGGGTCATCCGCCTCATACAGACCGAAGAGCGCGCGGAGCACCTCGCGAGCGATGGGCACGGCGGTACCGCTGCCGCTGCCGGCTTGGGCGACGAAGACGCAGACCGCGTACTGGGGCTCATCGGGCCTGGCATCGTACGGCGCGAAGGCGATGCACCAGGAATGGTTCTCCTTTCTGCGGTCGTGCTGGGCCGTTCCCGTCTTGCCGCCGACGAGAAGCGGACGACCCAGCGGGGCACCAGACACGGACGGCCCGGGGTTTTGTAGCTTCTCGCCGAGCTGCGACAGATCGTTGAGGAGCTTCGCCGTCCCGTGTTCCATGGTCACCGCGCGGCGCATGCCCAAGCGGACAATGTCGAGAGTGTCTTCGTGCTCAAGCTTGACCTTCTCGAGAATTCCGGCGGGCTTGGTCGGCGGCAGGCCCAACCGGGCCGGCCAGCGAATGCGACGGACCAAGTGGGGCCTGGGGAGCTTGCCTCCATTGGCCACCGCAGCGCACACGCGAGCCATCTGCGCCGGTGTGACGGTGAGTTCCTGGCCGATCACATAGTTGAGTGAGTTGCCCTGGGTCCACGGGCGTTCACCGTACTTGGGCTCAGGAACATCGCCGGAAAGCTCACCCCTCAGACCGAGCCCGGTGGGGCTACCGAGGCCGAAACGGTGAGCGTACAGGGCTATATCGTTGGGATCCAGGCCGAACTTGAGGACGCAGTTGTAGAACCAGATATTGCAGGACTTGGCAATGGCGGAGACCAGGTCTACGGGGCCATGGCCGCCGCGATCCGCCATCCAGCACACGAAGGGGCGGCGTTTGCGTCCGACGTAAATGGCGCCGGTACACACAGCGGTGCTGGTTGGCTTGACGTTTGTTGTCTCGATGGCGGCACAGACGGAGACAACCTTGAAGATGGAGCCCGGCGGGTATGTGCCCGCGAGGGCTTTGTTCAGAAGCGGCAGACCGGGGTCTTCGAGCGCCTGGTTCCACTGGTCCCGTGCAAGCCCTGCGACCCAGTCATTGGGGTCAAGACACGGCTCGCTGGCCAAGACGATGACATCACCATTGCGTGTATCCAGCACCACCGCCGCGCCCATGCGCTCCGGGTGGTCTTTGAGGGCCTTGCGGAGTTGCCTCTCGGCCACGGCCTGGACTCGGGCGTCGATGGTAAGGTAGACCTGCGCGCCGATCTCCGGTTCCCGGGTGGCGATGAGGCGCTGCGGGTTACCGTTGGCGTCAACCTCATATATGGTGCGGCCTGCGCGGCCGGGCAGAATGGGCAGGGGGCGATCGCCGCTGGTGTCCAGCTCAAGCAGCGCTTCAGCCCCTTCAGCGCCAATGATGGAGTCCGGCCTGTAGACCGGGTCGGTTGCGGTGGCCTCGAGTTCCGTTGCCGTGGGGTCGTGCGGGTCGGGCGGCTGCTGGTACTGGGCCAGCCTGTCCAACTGCTCGCGACTGATCTGCCGGGCATACCCGACCGCCTGCGCGGCGAGGCGTCCGTAAGGGTAGTGTCGGCGGGTGGTAGTTACGACGGCGATACCGGGCAACTCGATCCGGTGCTCCTCGATGGACGCGACCTGATCGAAGGTCAAGTCCTGACCGAGAGCCCCGAGGGGCACGGGCTCCACGGCCTTGGCGCGTCGGGCATCGGCCAGGGCGTCGCGCACCTCGGCGGTTGATGTGGGAGTGTCTTCGGTCGAGAGGACGCCTGCCAGGAACTGGACGATGCGTTCAATTTCCTGTTCGTCGCGGGGGAGCTCGCCAGGTACAGCGTGCAGGCTCCAAACGTCGCGGTTCTCCGCGAGGATGTACTCCCCCCGGCGGTCATATATGAGGCCGCGTGGCGCAGGCTTGTAGACCACCGTGGTGCGATTGTCCAGGGCACGCGAGGAGTAGCGGTACCAGTTGGTGAGCTGGAGCCACCACAGGCGTCCGATCAGGACCGCGATGAGCAGTCCCATGAAGGATCCCAGGATTCGGATGCGCAACGTCTGCTGATGCATGAACGATTGGGGCGGCCCCGTGGCGCGGCAGTGACGGCGACACAAGGCGATGGGATTTCGGTGCAGGCAAGACTACGGATGGAGCTGAACCTCACCGGCGGCGCTTTACTCGCCGGGCGGCCCCGGAACGGCGGGCTGGCCCTGGGGCTTGTCCGCCGGCGGCTCTGGAGTGGCAGATGGCCCTGTCTCAGGGGGAGGGGATGTCGCGCCCCCACCTGCTCCACCTTCGGGCCGCTCCGGTTGCGCAACGGCGGGGCTCCCGCCGTTGCCCTCGGGCCGCCCGTGTCCTCCACC
>JAGPGE010000083.1:0-6722 GCA_018056145.1 Armatimonadota bacterium | reverse complement strand
GAGTGGCAGATGGCCCTGTCTCAGGGGGAGGGGATGTCGCGCCCCCACCTGCTCCACCTTCGGGCCGCTCCGGTTGCGCAACGGCGGGGCTCCCGCCGTTGCCCTCGGGCCGCCCGTGTCCTCCACCAGATCCCCCGCCGTGGAGGCTGCAGCGACTGGTCGGCTGTTCACCGGACGGGAACGTCGCGGTGCGCGTGGACGGGCAACCAGGGCCGGCCAGCTGTCCGGTGGAGATGCAGATCCGCCGGGTGACGGTGCCACCCTGTGCGGTATCAGGCCGCACCACTTGAATCTCGAGGGACTGGTTGCCCCCGGGCTTTGTATGCACGTCGCAGACGCCGGGGATTTCCTCGCCCTGCTTTATCCAGACTGCGCGCCTGGCCGGGCAGTGAGGCCCGGCACGCAACCCGGTCTCCACGCAGACTTCGATGCGGGTGCCCTCGCGCTTGGCGGGCTCTCCGCGCTCAACCGCAGTGGCCCCGGGCCCCTGAGGGAACTCGCCGTCGCAGCCGAGAATCTCGCTGGCCTGCTTGATGAAGGAAGCCCATACCGGTGCTCCCCAGCCGCCGCCACTGGCGCCGTAAAGACGTGAAGGGCGCTCGTTTCCCAGCCACACGGCGGCGCTCAGTTCCGGAGTGAAACCGACCCACCAGACGTCGCAGGCACTGTTAGTGGTGCCGGTCTTGCCACCCGCGGGGCGTCCGCAGGCCCGAGCGCGAGTGCCTGTGCCTGACTGGACCACCGTTTGGAGCATCGACAGCATGCTCTGGGCGGTGGTGGATCGAATGACCCGCTCCAGTTCAGGCTGGTAGGTCACCAGCACGCGGCCCTCCTGGTCCTCAATGCGGCGCACGTAGCGGCAGGTCGGGCGCAGGCCATTGTTTGCGAAGGCGCAGTAGCCCAGGGCCTGCTCGAGAGGGCTGACATTGGACACACCGAGAGCGATGGCCGGGTACGGGTCCAGGCGCTCCCGGGGGATGTTGAGCATGCGCGCGGCGAAGCGGACGACCTTGGGAACCGAGAGCTTCAGCACCAGACGCACGGAGACCAGGTTGACCGAATCGCGCAGGGCATTCCGAAGTGTGTATGTGCCGCCCTGGCGGGGCGAGTAGTTCTTGGGCGACCAGCCGTTGATGTCGATGGGGTCGGCACTGAAGACCGAATCCGGCCCGTAACCGTTCTCGACGGCGCATGCCCAGATATACGGTTTGAAGCTGGACCCGGGCTGTCGACCGTATCCCGGCGGGCCGGGGTGGGCACGGTTGGTCTGGACCTGCTTGTACTCGCCGACGCCGCCGACCATGGCAAGCACGCGCCCGGTCTTGACCTCAACGCAGACCATCGCGCCCTGGCCACCACGAACGCCGGGTTTCATCGCCCCGCTTCTTCGCAGGCGCTCGACCTGCTGGGTGAGTTCCTTCTCGGCGATTTTCTGCAGGCGGGTGTCCAGAGTGGTGTAGACCCGCAAGCCGCCCTGGTATACGGTCTCATCGCCGTACTCGCGGGTGAGTTCACGCAGGACCCAGTTGGTGAAGTGGGGCGCGAGCAGAGACACAACGCCGCGCTCCTGCAGGGGCTTGAGGCCCTGCTTGATGGGCACTTTGGAGGCCTTGCTGCGTTCGGCTTCGGTGATGAACCCTTCCTCCGCCATGGCCCTGAGCACCGCGTTTCGGCGCTGCCTGCAGCGATCCGGGTAACGGTAGGGGGAATAGCCCACAGGCCACTGGGGCATGCCCGCGAGCATGGCGGCCTCATGAAGCTTCAGGTCCTTCGGGGCCTTGTGGTAGTAGAGCTTTGCGGCGGTCTTGACGCCAAAGGCGCCGTGACCGTAGCAGACCTGGTTCAGGTACATCTCCATGATCTCGTCCTTGGAATACTTGCGCTCCATCTCCAGGGCGAGAACAGCTTCCTTGACCTTGCGGTCCCAGGTACGTTCCTGGCTGAGCCAGACGTTGCGGACCAGCTGTTGGGTGATGGTGCTCGCGCCCTGTTTGACGTCTTGGTGGCGCAAGTCAACCCAGGCGGCGCGCAGCATGTCCCGGGGGCTGATGCCCCGGTGCGAGTAGAATCGGCGATCCTCAATGGCGATGGACGCCTGGATCAGCTCTTCGGGCACATCCTTGAGTTCCACGGGCTCGCGGTCTTCGTCGAACACCTTCGCGAGCAACTGGTGGCTCTCGGTGCCGTCGGGGTTGACCTCGGTGGAGTAGATCTCGGTAGACAGCCGGGGGCGATAATCCCAAAGATCGTCGGACTGGGGCATCAGGTGGTTAAGCTGCTGCATGGCGCCCAGGACGAAGCCGGTACCGGCAAAGCAGCAGACAACGACCCCTGCGTTGAGGTAGCGAAAGAAGTAACGGATGGGCGGTACTGTCTTCTTTCTCCGACTGCGGCGCATATTCCGGCGCTCCAACAAAAGATTGCAGGTCAATTATACGGCATGCGGAGAGGGGCCGCAATCGCGAGGCCCTGATGTAGCGACGTCTGGTCCGGTTGCAGTGTTCCAGCCGGGCAGGTGCGGCCACCCCCCAGGTGGAATGGGCCGCTTCACGCACCATCTCGCTCCCCGGGAATGGGTCTGTGTCTCAACTCGCATACGCCTACGCGCTGGCTGCCATCTCCACGCTCTGCTGGGGCGTTGTCGTCGTGCCGATCAAGCTGACGAGGCTGTCCGGTAAGCTGGGCATCGGCATCTCCATGCTCACCGGAGCACTGGCCACGAGCCTTGTCGCGGGCCGGGAGCTCGGGGCCTTTGCGGTGCTCCCGTGGACAGAGATGGCGCGGTTCGCTGTGACGGGAACGTTCCAGTTCACGTTGGGATGCATGCTGTACTACGAGAGCATCCGGCGGGGCAGCATGAGCATTGCGGTACCGGTGACCCGGGTCAAGGTCATCCTGGTGCTGGCATTCACGCTGGCGCTGGGCCTGGAAACCTTCACCTGGTGGCTTCTTGGCGCGTGCGTTCTTGTGGTGCTGGGCGGCATTGTGCTGGGCTTGCAGACCAACTGCGCGCCTGAGGGCGAATTCCGCGACGGGCACAGGATGTCTCTGCTTCTGGCGATGGGCGCCTGCGTGTGCTGGGGCGCGGGAGAGACGCTGATCGGCACGCTGCCTGACAGCATCAACGCGGTGGCCAAGAACGCGCTGCTGCTGTGGTGCGGGCTGGTGGTGTATGTGGGGTACGCGCTGGTGTCGGGCACCTGGCGAAGGTTCGCGGGCGTTCAAAGGCGCGACATCCTGTGCTACGTGACCCACGGCCTGGTGAGCTTCTCAGTGGCTTACGTGCTCATGGTCAGAGCCATCGAGATCGCCGGGCCGCCGAGAATCAGCTGCATCACGTCAACTTACCCCATGATCTCGGCGATGATCGGCTGGGTCTTCTTCCGCGAACGCTTCTCGGCAGCCGCGGTGGCCGGTGCGTGCCTGTTGGTGGCGGGGGTAATCGTACTGCAGTTCGGGTAGCGTGAGGTGAGCCCGCAGGCAGGTCGAGGGGACGGCAGACGGGAAACGAAAGGCTGCGCGCGGCGCAGGCGCCTGCCCGTCCGGTCCGAGACTAACCATGGTGAAAGGATCAGCTTGCATATGCCCCGAATCCTTGTGGTGGACGATGATGCCGCTGTGCGCGAGGTCATCCAGATGCAGCTTGAGATGACCGGCATGGAGGCAGATACCGCTGCCAACGGTCGCATCGCCCTTGAAAAGCTGTGCACGAGCGTGGTGGAAGGCAGGCCCTATGACCTGGTCACTCTGGACATTGTGATGCCGGAACTCAATGGCTGGCAAGTACTGAAGGCCGTCAAGAACAATCCGCTTTGGCAGGACATCAAGGTGATCGTGGTCAGCGGAGAGTTGCAGTCCGCCGAGGACCTGACGCATATCATCGAGTACGACGGCGTGTTCGTGGAAAAGCGCATTGGCTTCACGCAGGATGTCGGGCTCATCGTCCAGCGCATCCTGGAAGCATAGCCGCCCCACAGGCGACTTGGAGGCGTGGCCAGTGGCAACCGAGCTGAGTCCGGCCCTGCGCGCGGGAGCGGCGAGCGTGGACATCACCCCGCGGTGGGGGGTGCATCTCGCGGGCGACATCGCCCGGCATCGCCCGGCGCAGCAGGTGTGGGACCCCCTGCATGCGAGAGCATTGGCGCTGGAACTTGGCGCAAGCCGTGCCTGCCTGCTGTGCCTGGATGCAACCATCATCACCGGCCAGTACACGGGCTGGATCCGGGAGCAGTGCGCGTCGCGCTTCGGCCTGGAGCCCGACGCGCTTATGGTTCACGCAACCCAGACCCATTCAGCGCCAACGCTTGGGCATATCATGCTGGATCCGGACTTCCCCGAACTGCCGCCGGAACTGGAGTGGGTGCGCGGGAGTGAGGATGCCCACAGCCGTTGGGCGGCTTCGCGGTGCGTGGAAGCGGTGGGACAAGCGCTGGAGGGCCTGCGGCCGGTCAGTGTTGGCTCGATCAGCGCGATCGACGGTCGCTGGGCCCACAACCGGCGGGCGGTGAAAGCGGACGGGACGGTGGGAATGCCCGGACCGACGTGGGAAGCGCCCCTCGGCCCGACGTGGATCAAGTACATCGAGGGCCCAATCGACCCGGAGGTGGCGGTTCTGAGCTTCCGCGACGATGCGCTGGGGTTCGTGTCGGTGGTTGCGAACTACGCCTGCCACCCGGTACACGTTTTCCCGAGGCCTTTCGTGTCGGCGGATTGGCCGGGTGCGTTGGCGGATGGCATTGAGAGCGGCTGTGGGCCGGCCTGCACGGCTCTGGTGGTCAATGGCGCCTGCGGGAATATCAACCCGTGGCCGCCTTTCGACCCGGAGTATGTGGAAGACCACCGGCGGATGGGCGCCGGACTCGCCCAGACTACGCGCACTGCCCTGGAACACTCGCGCTTCGAACCCGTGGCTACCCTGGCAGCCCATGTCACCCGTCTGCCCATACCCTTGCGGGAGTTGACGCCTAAGGAGAAAGCGCACTGCGAGGACGTGCTTTCTCGCCATCCGGCGCCGCAGGTGGTGGGGGATGATCCAGTGAGCGTAGACCCGAAGTGGATGGTTGCAGCGAGCCAGTGGAGCGTGGAACTGGCAAGGGCCCGATCGCCGTTCCTTGACTATGAGATTCAGGTGCTGCGCATCGGCGAAGATGCTATCGTCGGACTGCCGGGCGAGCCCTTCGTGGAACTTGGGCTGGCGATCAAACTCGCGTCGCCGGCAAGACGCACTCTGATCGCACACTGCACATCGCAGTATGTGGGGTACATTCCTTCCGCGGAGGCGCTGAAGCGCGGCGGACATGAAGCAAGCACGCGGTACTGGGCGAAGCTTGTCCCGGAAGCATTCGAGATGATCCGCGATGCCGCGAGAGAGACGCTGCAGGCCGTGTTCCGGTAAGGTGCAGAAACCAGTACGCGCACACCCGCGCGGGGCGGAACGAGGGAGCTAGATGCGAGAGAGAACGCCAACAACCATAATCGCGATTCTGCTGCTGCTTGCGGCAGCAGCGTGTACAGGACAAGGAGATGCCGTGAGCAGACTGGTGACCTACGCGCCGGATATCGTGGGTGTTGACCGTATTTTCATGGTGGTGCTCGCGCTGCCGGCGGATGCGCCGGAGATGGAAGTCACGCACCCCGACAGCATCGTGCTGTTCGACCGCACGCCGCTTCCCGCAAAGCAGGACCAGCGCCGGTACTACTTCCGGTCAGTGAAGCCGGCGGAGAGCGCCGAGATACGCTTCTCGGGCGGTGAATATGACATTCGCGTCCCTGTGACGATCTGGTCCTACGACGACCTGCGGGAGTTCCGCCAGCTGAAAGGCCACCAGTTGCCGCGTCGTTGGCCGCTGGGCGAGAGGCTACCGAGCCTCAAGGAAGGGCGCACGGTCTATACCGAGGCGGACATCGCACGCATGACCGGAGGCGGCCCGGGAAGGGCGTCACAATGGGCCGCGATGAGCGACGATGATATCTGGGCTCTGCAGCCGGACAGCACAATCCCGCGTTGGCACTGGGTGAACGTGTCCCACGGGTGCCCGGTTCACGGGACGGAAATCTACAAGAAAAAGGCCTACTACCCGTGGGAGAAGGACACGTCGTTCCCGTATCGCTGGAAGATCAAGTGCCCGGTGGGCGGCGAGGAGTACCCGTCCAATGATTTCGGGGCGGGAGACATGACCAGTGGCGAGTTCCCGGACGACGGCATCGGCGGCGCTTACCCGCAGGGCGGGCAGAGGTACGGGTTCATCGCGGAGATCAACCAGGCATACTGCCACGAAATGCTCAAAGTGGCGCCGGATTGCGCCCGAGCGTACATCGCCACCGGAGACAAGGCTTACCTGCACAAGGCACTGGTGGCGTTCTCCCGGCTCGCCATGGAATACGCGTATCTGGCGACGATGACTCAACACCGGCACCGCAACAGCCAGTCGCAGGTGGAAAGGCTGGGCCCGGCGCCTTTCAGCGAAGGGCCGTCACTGTATGGTGCGGGGCTCACGGTCTACTGCATCGACCAGCCCGGCTACCAGTGGAACCACGCGGAAGCGTACGACCTGATCTTCCCGGATATTGACAAGGATGAGGAGATCATCCCATTCCTCCAGGGGAAAGGACTCGACGTCTCAACCCACGAGGACGTGCGACGCTTCCTGGAAGAGAACCTGTTCGCAGTGTGGATGCAGGCGGCGATCGATGGCTCGACCCACTCCAATGAGCCCTTCCAC
>JAGPGE010000811.1 GCA_018056145.1 Armatimonadota bacterium | reverse complement strand
AGCCACAGCCCGGTGGAGCGCCTCGTGGATGGTATGTACAGCTCATCCATCTACTCGGCCATGTGGCCGGCGGGAGAAGAAGCGAAGATCACCCTGGACCTGGGCAAGGTTGTGGATATCTCTTCCGTCTCCCTGCGCGAATGGCACATGAACGAGGGCTGGGACATCGCGCAGCGCTCCCTCGAACTGAGCGACGACGGCTTTCAGCAGGACGTCCGCACCCCCGCGACGCCCTTCACTGAGACAGGCACCGAAAGCTGGGGGAACAACGTCAACACGATCTACTCGGCGCCCATCGGGCAGAAGGCCCGCTATCTGCGGCTAACGGCGACTCCTGCGCGTACGGATTCCGCGGTCTACATCGCTGAGATCGAAGTGCGCGGCACCGCGCCCGGCGCCACGCCGGAGATCACCGACATCACCAGCGGCGACATCGATGGGGACGGCGCCGCCGAACTGCTGGCCTGTAGCAAGGCGGGGGAGATCCAGGCTTTCCGTGCCAGCGGCGAGCCGATCTGGAGCTTCGCCTCGAAGCAGCGCGCCGGGTTCCTGGCATTGGCCTGCGGCGACGTGGATGGCGACGGGAAGGACGAGGTGATGGCCGGCGGTCTCGGGGGCCGGGCTGCGCTGCTGTCCAGCGACGGCAAGTTGCTGTGGGAGCAGACACCGCCGCCATACCGGGGAATCTCGCCGGATGTCATGACCATCCTCGCCGCTGACCTGGACGGGGATGGCAAGGACGAGATGGTCTGCGGCTGCAAGAACTGGCAGTACGTGGCCTACCGCGCCGACGGCACCCTCATGTGGGCGAACATCATCTACGCTCATTCGGCCACGGTCAGTTGTGCCGATGACTTCGACGGCGACGGCCTGCCCGAAATCGTGGCGGGCAATGAGTACTACCGGATCAATCTTATAGACAATGACGGCAAGCGCATCTATAGCGCGGGGAATCTCGGCCCGGACATGACCGCGGTATCTTCGGCGGACGTGGATGGCGACGGCCTGCCCGAGGTGCTGGTGGGCACCGACGGCGGCGACCTGCTCTGCTATGATGGCAACGGGGCGCAACGGTGGCTCGTGAACCTGGGCGACCGCGTGACCCGGATCATCGGCAAGGCGAAAGCCGCTGACGGGACCCCGGTGATCCTCGCGGCGGCCGAAAGCACCAATGTGTTCGCGCTCAACCTCGACGGCAGCACGAAATGGCGGACGGCGCTCCCGGACGGCGCGGGAGACATCGCCCTGAGCGCGGACGGAAGGCACATTGTGGCCGCGGCGGGTTCGGCAGGAATCGTGGCGCTGGATGCCGAAGGCAAGCTCACCGCGCACGGCGAAGTCCCTGGACGCGCAATCCGCGTCCTGTGTGGCGAGGGGCAAGTGGTGGCGGTCTCCGACGCCGGGGAGATGGTGACGTTCCGGCTGCCGTGACCGGCGAGCAGAATGCGAAGGGGGCGGATACCGCTGGATGTGATTGGGACGCTGATGTCGGTCGTCGCCGTCAAGGCCCTGGAGGGGCCGCTCGCATGTAGCCAGGGGCGGAAGCCCCTGGATTGCTGACGGGAGCCTCGCTGCCCCCCCCACGAAAAGGAACCCCATGAAGTTGAACGAAATCCGCTTCCAGCACGCCTCAACCGGTTCGTACCTCGGCAGCCCCAGCATTCTCCGGCTTGACAATGGCGACATCCTCGCCACCCATGACTACTTCGGCACCGGCTCGCCCCGCACCCACGAAAACGAGTGGGGGCTCACCAGCGTCTACCGCTCCAGCGACGACGGCGAAACCTGGACCGAGATCAACCACATCATGGGCCTTTTCTGGGGCAACCTGTTCGAGCACGACGGGGCCATTTACATCCTCGGAATCAGCCAGGAGTATGGTTCAGTGGTGATCCGCCGCAGCGACACCGGCGGGGAGCGCTGGACCCACCCCATGAACGGCGACACAGGCCTGCTGTTCCGCGGCGGGCCCTTCCGCACCAACCCCAACTACCACTGTGCGCCGGTACCGATACTCAAGACCGGTGGGCGCATCTACCGCGCCGTGGAGGACTGCCGCGACGCCGTCTGGGGCAACGGCTTTCTGTCCTGCGTCATCTCCTGCCCCGAAGACTGCGACCTGCTCGATGCCCGCAACTGGGTCATGAGCAACAAGCTCCTGTGCGAACGCGAGTGGATCCCGAAGGACTGGCGCGAGGGGTCGGTGCGGGGCTGGCTGGAGGGCAACGTGGTAGAGACGCCCGGGGGCGAAATCTGGAACATCCTGCGCTTCCATTCGGACCCGGAAGTGGACAAAGCCGCCATCGTGACTGTACACGATGAAGGCCGCCGCATCGAGTTCGACCCCGCCACCGGCTTCATCGACTTCCCTGGCGGCATGACAAAGTTCACGATCCGGCGCGACCCGGTGACCGGCCTGTATCTCACCCTCAGCAACAACAACACGGACCCGAAGTACGCCGCCCAGCGCAATGTGCTCTGCCTGAACGCATCCGAGGACCTGCGCAACTGGCGGTACGTGACCACGCTGCTGGAAGATGATCTTCCGATTCCGTGGGAAGAGTCCATCCGCAAGACGGGCTTTCAGTACGTGGACTGGCAGTTCGACGGCGAGGACATCATTTATGTGGTTCGCTGCGCGTACGACGGCGCTCACAACTTCCATGATGCGAACCGGATGACGTTCCACCGGATCAGCCGGTATGGGGAGTTGCTGTAGGCGGGTGGCACTGCTTCCCAAAGCATTGCTCGCAG
>JAGPGE010000810.1 GCA_018056145.1 Armatimonadota bacterium | reverse complement strand
GATCGTGGTCGGAATGGGGCGGTACGGCTCGAACATTGCCCACTGCCTGAGGTTGCGGCGACGCCGTGTGCTGGGCGTTGACTTTGACCCGGATGCCCTGTCTGCCCTCCGGGACCGGGAAATCCCCATGGTCTTCGGCGACGCCACAGACCCGGAACTGCTGGAGCACCTGCCGCTGAGCCAGTCGCGCGTCATTGTGTGCGCGGCGCCGGACCTGGAAGTGAACACGGTCCTGGTCAGACTTCTGCGACAGCAGCGGTATGCGGGGAGGGTGGCGCTGACGGCTCACACGCCCCGGGATGCCGAGATCCTGCGCAAGGAGGGCGCTGACCTCATTCTTCGTCCTTTCGTGGACGCCGCCGAACAGGCCGCGGACGCAGTCGCGGCTGCAGCGCACCCGATACATGAGCGCCTGGACCTTCCCGTCGGGCTGGCGAATGCCCGCATCCCTCCGGGTTCCAGATGGCTCGGCAGGCCCCTCAGGGACGTTCCGCTGCGCAGCGAGACGGGGGTATCCGTGCTTGCCGTCAGCCGCGCGGGGCGCGCCATGTACGACCCGGATCCCGATCTGACCCTGTTCCCCGGGGATCACATCATCTTGGTTGGTGCGCCCAGTGATCTCCTGCGGGCTCAGGAAAGCCTGCAGGAACAGGAATTCGCCGATGAGGAAGAGGGAGAGTTCGTCATCGAGAGCCTGTGTGTTGACTCAGACAGCCCGTGGGCCGGCCGAACGTTGGCGGAGATTGCATTCCGTAGCCGGTTCAACGCCACTGTTATCGCCATTGAGCGCGATGAGGACCGGGTTCTCACTCCCCGCCCTGACGAGCGCCTTCAGGTGGGAGATCGGCTGTTCGTCGCGGGACGCGGAAGCGTGCGACAAGATATCTCCGATGCCCGGCCGTGCCCCACTCAGAGGCCGGAAAACGACGCTACCCCGCGGTGAACCACGTGAATCGGCTCACCTTGACCCACTCCTGGACCATGAACTCCGCGTCAGCATGGTCGATGGCGCCGCTCTCGTCGAAATCCGCCTTCGGAGTGAGGGCGCCCTGCTGGTGGTAACTGATCCAGGCCGCCAAGAACAGGGCCATGTCCTTCGCGTCCAGCGTAGCGTCACCGTTCAGATCCGCTTCGCCCAGATAGGGGATTGCGGGCGGTGGAGGTGGCGTCTGCGCCATTGCCTGGCCGGCGGTGCATGTGAGGGCCAGTGCGGCCAGGATGCGGACTGATTTCATGGTGGGTCTCCGGTCCTTGTAAACTGTGTTGCGGTCGTCTGTCGCTACTGTGGAGGTGTTGCGCAGCCGTGGTCCGGGATGCCCGGCAGTTCGAACCACGACGCCAGGAACTCGGCCAGCGTACCCGGATAGTCCGCGGACTTCAGGTTCATCCATGTGAGCTGATCGCCCACCGCGAAGTAGACGCGGGTGAGGCCGTCCAGCTCCACCAGTTCCGGGTCCGATGCATTGACGCCTTCGTCGAGCCCCTCGGCTCGCAGCACCGGATTTGCCGCGCTCAGTTCCCAGTGCCGCAGGTCGGCGGAGCGGGTAATGTACGTCTCGAACACATGCCGGGGTGAGCGGCGCTCCAGGTAGAGCACATAGTAGTAGCCATCCGCATACCGGATGCACGGACAGGCGGTGTAGCGGTTGGTTCCGAAGGTCGACTCCGGGAGCTTCGTCCAGGTCTCGAGGTCGTCTGACCGCGCGAACTTCACGGTGAAGGCCGGGTATGCCGGGTCGCTGCTCTCATAGGTCATCACGAACCCGTCCGGACCCTTGCAGACGGAAGTGTTGAAGATGCCCTCGTTCTCGCCCTGCACCGCGAGGCGCGATTCCCAGGATTTGAGGTCACGCGACCTGAACATGGTGACGTCGCGCCAGTCTCCGTTCACCCAGCGCGAGGCGAAGACATACGCGCTACCAGCTTCCACGATGATCGATGCCAGGCCGTAGCCTTCCGCGCAGCGCCCCAGTTCCTCACCTGTCTCCGCGTCCGTGAAGCGCAGGTAGTAGTCTTCGACGCTCCCGCCGGAGCCGGGGCGCACGCAGTCCATATGGCAGAGCCGCCCGTTCCAGATGAACGGCGACAGCTCGCACAGTTCCCGGCGCACGACGCGCCGGTTCGTGAACTTCGCCGGTCTTTCCGGAGCCGGGGGCAGGAGGGTCTGGAACACTTCCACCGGCCAGTGGGGCATGCGGTGGATGCCCACGGGGACATCCTGCTGGTACTGCACGTAGGCCTTCACATCGCCCTTCGTGGTGTAGCCGATGTCGCCGACGGTCTGCTTTTCCACAGCCACCCCGAAGACCTTGTAGCCCATGAGGGTGCAGTCCTCGAGGTCCACATGGAGCAGCTTGCCCTCCTGCACGCTCTGGATGATGCCGTCGGAGGGTGTCCCGTGGGGCTGGGAGAAGTTGAGGACGATGAGCCGGCAGCGGCACAGGCGCGCCCGGGTGAAGGTGTGGAAGCCGAAGTTGCTGGCTTTCAGCGCGCATTGTGGGCCGACCATGGTGCAGTCCTCGAACACCGCGTCCGGGCGCTCCGGCAGAGACTCGTTCTCAACGCGCACGTATGCCCCGGCGGTGTCGCCCCACATGTCCAGCGCCCACAGGTGGCAGCGGCGGAAGGTGATGGGCTCATCCGGGCGCGACAGGCAACTCGCCACACCACCGCCGAACGCCCGCCCGATACTCACGCAATCTTCGACCACCACGGTGAAGGGCTTCACCTGGTCGGTGCAGTCGAAGAACAGGCC
>JAGPGE010000808.1 GCA_018056145.1 Armatimonadota bacterium | reverse complement strand
GCTTGTCGCCAACGTGCCCGGCTCTGAGGGTCGCCACGATCTTGCTGGCATGGGATCCCCAGGAGCGGGCCTGCTGGATCTGCGCCGGCCCCGCTCCGATCGCCTTGATGAACCCGCGTCGCCACAGTTCATTGTATGACGCATTGAAGAAGAGGTCCCGGTCACCAGCGAGGTTCAGCACCTTCCCCGCTGGCTTGCCGTAGTCGTGGCAGGAGACGCAGAGCCGATCGAAGACTGGCTGAACCTCGGCGGTGTAGCTGAACAACCGGGGCTCCCCGCGCCACGAGTCGAGCTTCCGGGGCGCCCTGCTAGTGGCCTTGGACATGCGCGGCAGCTTCGCCGGCGGGGTCATATGCCGGTCCTCATGGCAACCCACGCACCCGGCATACTCCCCCGACTGCACCATGGTTCCGCTGCGCATGGACTGGACCATCATCCCCTCGGCATCGAGAAGTTGGAAGTACACAAACCGGTCGGAAGGGACCTCGAAGTAGACTGAGCCGTCCTCTTCCACCGGCACGGTACCCAGAATCCGCTTGTTGTTGAAATCATGCCAGCCCATTGCCGGGCTCTGGCTCCCCTGGCCGCCCCACCACGGGTATACCCACTGCCGTTTCTCCGGAGACTCCACCACCCGCAGGAACTTCACGTCCCCGCGCTCCACGCCGGCCATGTGTGTGCCCCGGTACACGTCCACCACGTAGAAGTACCCCGGCGCGTCGTCGAAGTTCCGTCGCGTGGGCAGCTCCGGCGGACGCTGTCGGGCTGCCAACGGCATGGGATCGAAGCAACCGGGCTCCTCGGAATGCAGGAGGAGTTCATTGCCGAAGACGTCCAGGAGACAGATGCCCATCTGCTCTCCGGAACCCGTCATGCGCGAGCACAGGAAGTACTTGCCCGCACCCGCGCCGGTGTTTGGGTCGGCGAGAGGGTAGGGGTCCTCGTACTTCGGGAACAGGTCTACGTATGAGTCGATCCCGCCGATGTCCACTCTCTCAATGGCCGATGGGGGCCAGATGCGGACCACGGCGCGGCGTCCGTCTATGGCCAGGCTGCGGTCCACGATGGCAATTGCGCCCCAGGGGCGGTCGTGACACGAAGTGAAGGTGCAGACCACCTGCCCCGTTCCTGGGATGGCCCGCGGGTCCACTACGGCCCCCGGCGATGCCGTATTGTTCCCCCAGTACACTGCATGATTGGTGCCATCGGGGTACACCGTCCACAGCCCCTGGGCGTCACCGAAGTTGCGGTCCACGTACTCCCACCGGTTGTAAAGGATGCGACCGTCCGGGGTGAGTGAACCGTGGCCTTCCATAAGCGTGCTCTTGCCGATCTGGTGGATGTTCGTGCCATCCGCGTGCATGCGGAAGAGGTTGGCCATGATGTGCCGGTTGCACATGCAGTATTTGGGCTCACGAGTGGAAGAGAAAGCGATGTCCCCGCCCGGCAGGTACAGTGGGTCGATGTCGCTGACTCCCGGCGCGAAGGTAAGCTGCCGGGGTTCGCCGCCCGACGCCGCGATCTCGTGTATGTGGGCATCATCCTTGATGTCTCGACGCAGAGAGACCAAGATGCGTGCGCCGTCAAAGTACACGTCGGGGTCCCTAACGACGCCCTGCGGCAGTTCCAGGAGCGTGCGCACAGTCCCGCCCGCGCCGAAGTCGATGGTCTTCAGCGCGCTGCCGCCGCGGAAGCTCGCAGTGTTGATCTCGCCCGTCTGGAACATGGTGGCGGTGTTGTGGTGGTCCGGCGCGTACTGCCTGCGCGCCACGTAGAGGATGGGTTGTCCGCTGACCAGCGGGTTGGCGATGAGTGCTTCGCGCTGAAGCTCTCGGAAGTCCTTGAGCGCCTGGCGACGCACCGGGAGGTTCTCGGAGGCGAGCGGTCCCTCAAGCGCCTCAAGGCGAGCCAGGAACTGCCGTCCGTTTCTGTACCGCTCGCCGAAGGTGTCGACGAGGTCGACGATTGCCGCGCGGAGTGTTGCCGGGGTGCCCGGGTCGGGCATTCCCGCAAGTCGCAGGGCCTCCAGTATGTCCTTCTTCTCCGCGAAGTTCAGTTCTGTGGCGGTTGCGTCGATGGTGCCTTCCGCCTGGAAGTCGTCGAATGTTGTGTGCCCCCAGCCGCCGGTGTTGCCGTCCACGATGCGCAGGAAGACGCGCTTGCCCACCAGCTCTGGGGCGATCCACCGCACGGTCTGCATGGTCTCGGTGTTCTTACCCCGGGCCTGCAACTGCTCCTGGCCGTCTTCGGCGGTGCAGAGGGCAGCGTATGTGTTCCTGTGGGCTCCTCCCCCCACGATGAACCTCATCTCCGGGGCCTGAAGCAGGAAGACAGGGGACTCGACCACGCCCACGAACTTGTCGCTTGGCCGGTTGTCGCTCTGTTCGAGGGTAGACAGGAAGTACTTGCCCTGCTTGTTGTACGGCTGCCCGGTATTGTGGAAAACCGCGCGGTCGCAGACGAGCTTGTCGAAACCGCCCTCGATCACCCGCCAGCCCTGGAGGTCGCCGGTCTCGAAGTCGAACCGCAACTGCTCAGCGCAGACGCCCGACCAGAGCGCGAGTAGCCCCAGAACGACCGCGATCAGCCTTGGGCGCATTTGACGAGGTTCCTTTCGTGACGTCTGCCCGAGAACGGGTCTGTGTTCTGCCCCTGCCGCCTGGCCCTGAAGGTTCCCTGAGCAGACCCGGCGAATACCTACTCAATGTGGGAACGATCGCCCTGTGCAGGGCGCCACTTACCGTTCCGCGAGGGGATCCG
>JAGPGE010000809.1 GCA_018056145.1 Armatimonadota bacterium | reverse complement strand
GTGGACGGCGACGCGACGGCCGAATACCTGCGCAAGCTGATCGAGGGGCTGCCAATTCAGGTGACGGTGACGCGGATCGCCCAGGGCCTGCCAATGGGCGGGGATCTGGACTACGCCGATCAGGTGACGATTGCCCGGGCTCTGCGGGGCAGGCGTCCCATGGGAGACTGATCATGGCCGGATACGCACCCCCGGGCCTCAAGGAAAAGGCTCATTTGGCCATCGACCGTGTCAATGTGGCGCGGGAAGAGGGAGCGGGGCGGTTTCCCGTGCATGAGCTGATTCACCTGTTCGAGCTCACCCTCCCGCCCGATCTTGAGCGCGACCTGCTGAGACGCGGCGACCTGGAGTTCCTCTTCCCCGAAGGATCGAAGGGCAGCTTCAGTAACGCGGGGGCTCCGCTCTCGCTGCCATACGGGCCCGGCAAGCTCCTGTTCCCGCGGGAAGTGGGCGGGCAGGCGCATTGCGACCCCGACGCGCTGCACTTGATCTTCGACCAGTCCAGGACGATGCTGGCGAAGGCATTGTTCCTGGAGGTCAAGCTCTTGCGGATCGAGATCTCGCGGCGGCATGTTGCGGTGCGCCTGACCAGCGGCCTGTTCGACGTGGAGTACGAGTTCTGAGGCAGGCGGACGCGACGCGGTTACGGTCCATCGTTTGTGGGGCGGGGACCTGTGCCCCGCCGCGCCGTTGACTGTCTGCGCAAAGCCGCAAGGCCCGCGTACCTCACGGATCTCGTTGACGCCCGGCAGACTTGTTGGAGCGGGCTTGCCCGCGAACGCCTTCCAACGGGAAAGCTAACGACTTCGCGGGCAAGCCCGCTCCTACAGTTTCCCCGGACGTATCCGCCGCGCCATCCAAATGCATCCCGCTCGGGCCTTTCCGTCCGCGGTCAGTGACCGCAAATACCCCTTCAAAAGTCGCTGCCCAGAGTGTATGATAGTGTGGTAAGCTGCGGGGACGCCCGCTGCCCCTGTTTTCTGCTTGCCCAGGGGCGAGCGGGTCTTTTCGCGTGGGTGCCCGGCGGCAAGTGCGCCCGCCCACACATTGTGCGCCCAGTCAGATGGTTCAACGCGAGACCGGCGGTTCTCGTCGGTCAGCACAGGAGGAAGAGCATGGCAAAACTGAATGAGGTACGCTGGCACGGAAGGGGTGGACAAGGCGCAAAGACGGCCAGCTATATCCTCGCGATCGCCGCAGCCGAGGACGGCTGGAACGTACAGGCGTTCCCGGAATACGGGGCCGAGCGTCGCGGTGCGCCCATGAAGTCGTATGTCCGCATCTCGGATGAGCCCATCAGACTGCGCTGCGCCGTACTGCACCCGCAGGTCGTGGTGGTGCTCGACTCAACGCTTCTCGGCAGCGAGAACGTAACGGACGGCGTTCCGGACGGCGGCATTGTCATCGTGAACACGGGCGACTCCCCGGAGGAAGTCCGCGCGAGACTCGCAAATCAGAACATCCAGGTCTGCACCGTCAACGCCACGCAGATTTCCCTGGACACGGTGGGCCGCGACATTCCCAACACGCCCATGCTGGGCGCGCTTGCGAAGGTCAGCGACCTTGTCAGCGTCGAGGGCGCGAAGGCTGCGGTTCGCAAGCAGCTTGGCACCAAACTCTCTGAAGCCGTCCTCGAGGGCAACATGCAGGCAATCACCCGGGCCAACGAGGAGGTTCAGGTAGGATGAGCGACCGCGTCTATTCGAAGACCGCAGGCTGGCAGGATATGGCGGCCGGCGGCGTAATCCCCCAGGCGGGGAACGCCGAGGAGTATGCGACCGGCGGCTGGCGGACCTTCCGCCCCGTCCGCGACGACGAGAAGTGCATCAACTGTCTCCAGTGCTGGATCTACTGCCCCGACAACGCGATCAAGGTCGTCGACCAGAAGGTCAGCGGCATTCCGTATGATCTCGTTCACTGCAAGGGGTGCGGCGTCTGCGCCGCGATCTGCCCCGTCAAGTGCATCGAGATGAAGACTGAGACCGACTTCGAGGACGAAAACTAGGCCGCCGCGCCGGGTGAGTGCCTCCAACCGGGGCAAGCGCCCGCGCTGCCGGTTTCAAGACAGGAGGAAACGCAATGGGTAAGGTCATGCCGCTCGAAGGCAACAATGCGATTGCTGAAGCGATGCGGCAAATCAACCCCGACGTCGTGGCGGCCTATCCGATCACGCCGTCTACCGAGATCGTACAGACCTTCGCGAAGTTCGTCTCCGACGGCAAGGTGACGACGAACTTCGTCGCCGTGGAAAGCGAGCATTCGGCCATGAGCGCCTGCACCGCCGCGGCGGCCGCGGGTGGCCGGGTCATGAACGCCACCAGCGCCAACGGCCTTGCGCTCATGTGGGAGATTCTCTACATCACTGCCTCCCTGCGCCAGCCCGTGGTGCTGAATCTGGTCAACCGTGCCCTGTCCGGGAACATCAACATCCACTGCGACCATTCCGACGGCATGGGCGCACGCGACAGCGGCTGGATCCAGATTTACGGCGAGAACGCGCAGGAGGGCTACGACAACTGCATCCAGTGTGTCGCCATCTCCGAGCGCGAGGACGTCCGGCTGCCCTCGATGAACTGCATCGACGGGTTCTTCGTCAGCCACGCCTACGAGATGGTGGAGGTCGAAGAGGACGCCGCGGTGCAGGAGTGGGTCGGCCCGTACAAGCCAGTCAGGCCCCTGCTGGACATCCAGAACCCCTACACCGTGGGCCCCCTGGACCTGTGGGACTACTACTTCGAGCACAAGCGCAATCAGCTCAGC
>JAGPGE010000082.1 GCA_018056145.1 Armatimonadota bacterium | reverse complement strand
GTGCCAGGGCAGACGGGAGGTTTCCGGAAGGGACGTGCGACAGTCGGTCTTCGAGCGACGCCGCAAAACGGCGGCCCTGGAGTCTGGGCGCTGGAACTCCCCGGCGACTGCCTGGATGCGGACAATACGTTCCGCCTTGTCGAACCCGTCCGGGAGCGTCTCGACGTCGCTGTCATCACCGGCGAGGCGGACCCGTCGCTGGTTGCGACGGCGCTCAATCCCGGTGGGGATGCGGAGACCCACATTCGGGTCCGGTCCCTGCGCTGGGGGCAGATCACCGGCGAACTGCCGGCGGCAGATGTGTACCTGGCCGCCGATGTGCCCGGCGACTCGCGCGCCCGGTTGCTGGAGAGCGCCGTGCGGCGCGGGAAGGGCGTCCTGCTCTTCGCGGGCAGGACAGGGAGCGTTTCAGCGGGGATACTGAACCGGATGATGGGAGCGGAAGTGACCCTTGGTCGGACCGTCGCGGCGCCGGGGAACCAGTCATGGACGCTGGCGGACGTGGAGACCCACGCCGGGCCACTGCGGCCCTTCGCGAACCCGAGGGCCGGCAATCTGCTGGCGTTCAGTTTCAGCCGGCGCCGGGAGCTGACGGCGGCGGAGGATGCGCGGGTTGTGGCGTGGTTCTCGGACGGCAGCCCTGCGATCATCGGATCCCAGGACCCCGGGCGTAACTGCATCCTGGTGAACACCAGCATTGACGGTTCCTGGACCAACGCGCCCTTCCAGCCGGCATTTGTGCCCTTCATTCACCACCTGTGCTATCATCTTGCCGGACCGGTGCGCCGGACCTGGCCCAATGGCTGGGCCGGCGAGGCAATGCGGATCACTCTGCCCGAGGGCGCTGACGGCGAATGCACTGTCACTGGGCCCGACGGTCAGACCGAGACACTGAAGCCGAAGCGCGGAGGGTGGGAGTACACGCCTGCGACTGCGGGCGTGTATGAGGCGACGTGGAACGCGGGTGGCCGGCGGGTGCGCGAGAAGTTCGCGGCCAACATCAACCCGCTTGAGTCTGACCTGGGCCGCATTTCCGAGGCCGAACTGCGCCGCCGGCTGAAGTCTCCCGGGGCCCGGGTGATCCGGCTGGAGGACCTGGGGGATTACCTGTCCGGGAGTGCTTCGCGCCGGGCGGGCCTTGGATTTCCGCTGCTCTTGCTGGCCCTGATTGCGCTGGCGGCGGACACTGTCCTGAGCGCCCGGCCCTCCGGCAGTCTCGATGAGGAAGGACGAAGCCCTTGAGCCATCCGCCTGTGACCTACGTGGCCGTGAACCTCGCGGCAATCCGCCACAACATTCAGCAGGTCCGGGCAAAGCTCTCGCTCGGCGCGATGCTCTGTGCGGTGGTGAAGGCCAACGCCTACGGGCACGGGTCCGTGGAAGTCGCCCGTTGCTGCGCGGAGTCGGGCGCCCGGTGGGTCGCAGTGAGTAATGTGAGTGAAGGAGTGTCCTTGCGCGAGGCGGGGATCGCCCTGCCGATTCTCGTTTTCCTGCCGCCGGCGCAGGACGAGCTTGCGGCGCTGGTGGAGCACGACCTCACAGCCACCGTCACATCCACCAAGGGCGCGATGGCGCTCATGCGCGAAGCCGACCGGCAGGGCAAGACCGCGCGCGCCCACCTGTACGAGGACATGGGCCTGTCGCGCATGGGGCCGTCCGAGCCGGTGCTGGAGATTCTTGCGGCAACCGAGCCCTGGCCATCCCTGCGCATTGAGGGTCTCTACAGCCACTTCGGGCCTCCAGGTTCGGGGATGAACGTCGATGAGGTGGAGTGGATGCGCGAGGGCGCAAGCCTGAAGCTGTACGCGTCCGCATTGGCCGATTCCTGGCGCGAGATCACCGGCGAGCAACCCATCTTCCACGTGGCCGCGAGTTCTGTCTTCCTGGAGCACCCCGAGCATCATTTCCAGATGGCGCGCATCGGGACGCTCCTGTATGGGCAGTACCCCGGACACATCCCGGCAGCGAAGCGCGACCTTGACCTGCGAGACACCTTCGAACTGCGCAGCCGGGTCGTGTCGGTGCACACGGTGCGCAAGGGCTCGAAGATCGGATACGGTGGGGATTTCGTGGCCCCCCGGGAGATGCGGCTGGGGACGGTGCCAGTAGGCCTCACCCACGGCCTGGGAATGATTCCCGAATCTGTGACCGAAACGCTCCGGGCCTGCGCCAAGGCCTTCCTGCGCCGAATAGCGGCTAAGTCAGGGCGAGAATCCTTGTTGCCCAGGGCGCGTATCGGTGACAAGAGCGCGGCGCTGGTAGGGCGCATCTCCATGGACCAGTGCTGCGTGGACCTTACGGATCTGCCCGAGGCAGACGTGGAGACTGAGGTCGTGCTTCCGGTGCGCAGAACGGCGGTGCCGGCCTCGGTTCCACGGGTTTACCTGGGCGACTCTGAGCCGGAACCGAACGCGCGTTGACATCGCCGCAGGCGACGCATATACTCGGTCCACAACCAACGGCCCATCGGGCCGGAATGCCAGCAGCACAAGGGGAGCCTGGACTGCTCAATGGCTGACCACGAGCGCGTCCGCCTCACCAAAATGGCCTCCGCGGCCGGGTGAGCAGCGAAACTTGAGCCAGAGGCGCTCTCGCAGGTCCTGCGAGGGTTGGACCCCTTCCTCGACCCCAACCTCATTGTCGGCCTGGGAACCAGCGACGATGCGGCCGTGTATCGTATTGCCCCGGATCAGGCAGTCATCGTGACCGTGGACTATTTCACGCCGATCCACGACGACCCGCGCACTTTTGGCAGGATCGCGGCTACCAACAGTCTCAGCGACGTCTACGCCATGGGCGGCAAGCCCTTCCTGGCCATCAATGTCTGCGGCTTCCCTGCTTGCAGCATGCCGCTGGAACTGATGAACGAGGTGCTCCAGGGCGGCCGGTCCACGGCCGCCGAAGCGGGCATCGCGGTGGCGGGCGGGCATACCATAGACAGCCCCGAGCCCTTCTACGGCATGTGCGTTCTGGGCATTGTGCACCCCGACCGGGTCATCACCAACAGCGCGGCGCGCGAAGGCGATGCGGTGATTCTCACCAAGCCGCTGGGCACGGGAGTCATCATGTCCGCGATGATGTTCGACGCCGCGACAGAAGAGGCGGTAGACCGTGCCGCTGCTTCAATGACCACGCTCAATCGGCGAGCGGCGGAGATCATGTTGGACTGCGGCGCACATGCAGCCACCGATGTCACCGGGTTCGGGCTTGTGGGCCACGGGCACGAGATGGCGCAGGGCAGCGGGCTGGAGATGCATGTGGAACTAGCCGCCGTCCCGATGTTCGACGAAGCGCTGGAGTACGCAGGCCAGTGGATCGTCACTGGTGGTGGCCAGCGGAACCGGGAGTACTACGGCCAGTGGGTGGATTTCGGCCCGGCGGGCGACGAGCAGATCGCGGTGCTGTGCGACCCGCAGACCTCAGGAGGACTGTTGATCAGCCTGCCGCCCGATGCGGCACGTAACGCGGTTGAGCAGATGCGGGCGGAAGGACTGCCCGCGGCGATTATTGGGGCCATGCAGCCGGGCGAACCGGGGCGAATCGTCTTCCGCTGAGCCAGTGAGTGTTGTATGATACGGGTGCTGCAGACGTCGGGGGCGGATGGTGCCTGGTGGTGCTCGCGGGCTTCAAACCCGTTGCGGGGCATTGAGAGATGTCCTGGGTGAGTTCGATTCTCACACGCCCTCGCCAATGATGGAACGCACGAAAGTGTCACGAGGCCCGCTTTTGGCCGCGCGCAGACCCGTGACCTGGGCCCCCGCCCCTTGCCCGGTGGCGGCCCCGTCTCCCCTACCCTACCCCAGTTCCACCGCCCGCATGTTCTCCGCCAGCATGTCCGGAGTCATGTTGTAAATGGCGTCATGCAGGGCCGCTTTGAAGCTCCCCGGGCCCTTGGCGTCTTTCGCCGCGACCTCGGCCGCATAGCCCAGGTGCGCCAAGGCCCCCGCGGCGGCCAGTACGTAGTCGCTTTCCACCGCTGCATAGGCCGCGACCATCGCGGTTGAACTACAGCCGGTTCCGGTCAGGGTGGTTAGCCAGCGATCTCCATTCTCGACGCCCAGGGTGCGGCTGCCGTCGGTGATCAGGTCGCGGGCGCCGGTCATCGCCACGGTAGCTCCCCAAGCGTTGGCCGCGAGTTTCGCCACGGCCACCGGATCATCCAGCGTTCCGACACTCTCCACTCCGCGCACTTCCCCACCCGCGCCGATGAGGGCCGCGATTTCACCCGGGTTGCCGCGCACGATGTCGGGGCCGACATCGCGGATGATGAGCAGGTCCGTGTCGGTGCGATAGCTGGTTGCACCCGCGCCCACGGGGTCGAGCACCACGGGGATTCCCCGCAGTCGGGCATGCTTGCCCGCGGTGATCATCGCGTCGATCCACGGGCGTTCCAGGGTGCCTGTGTTGAGCACCAGCGCACCGGCTAGGCTGACCATTTCCTCCATTTCCTCCGGTGCGTGGGCCATGACAGGCAAGGCGCCCACCTGGAGGGTCACGTTGGCGGTATCGTTCATCACCACGAAGTTGGTGATCTGGTGGACCAGCGGCTTCTGTTCGCGTAGCCTGCGCAGAATATCCCCGGCCCGCGTCTGGATGCTGTCTGAACTCACGTCACTCACTCCCTGCCTGTTTCGGCAAGGCTTGCCCGCACTATCTCGACGAGTTCGCGGGCAGCCTGCTCGGGGTCACTGGCGGCCATGATCGCCCGGACCACCGCGACACCGTCGGCGCCGGCCCGGATCACTTCGGCGGCATTGCGGTGGTCGATGCCACCAATGGCCACCACCGGAACGGGCGAGTCCGCATAGCGCTCCCGCAGTCCTTCCGGGCCTATCGGCGGTCGGATGTCACTCTTCGTGGGGGTGCCGAAGACCGCATTGGAGCCCACATAGTCGGCGCCGTCGGCCACGGCCCGCTCCAGTTCGGAGCGGTCGTGGGCAGTCACGCCGAGGATTTTGTCCGGCCCGATGAGCTTGCGGACCAAGCCGGCGGGGACGTCCTCCTGCCCGACATGCACCCCATCAGCATCCACGGCAAGGGCGACGTCCACGCGGTCGTTGATGAGCAGCGGCACTCCTGCCGGACGCGTGACTGCCAGGCATTCCAGGGCCTCAGCCACGATATCCCGGGCGCAGAGGTCCTTCTCGCGGATCTGCACCACTGTTACGCCGCCGGCTACTGCTGCCGCGACCACGTCCGCGAGCCTGCGGCCGGAAAGCAGCGCCCTGTCCGTGACGAGGTACACGGAGTAGTCTGCGCGACGATCGGTCTGAGCTATCTGGTCCTTGATCATGCGGCCACTATACCACGGTCCGGTGGCGCGGCAAAACCCCCGTCGGGTGCGCTCCCCGCAAGCAGGTATGGACGCAGGTCACGGGTGTCATCGCCGCAAAGCGACCGTCCGCGGTCGCCATGACCGGCCCCGTGACATCCTTCGCGATCCGTGGGGCCCCGTGCTCTGGACTGCGAGCGCATCCCATGGCTGGTTTGGAGTGCGTTTCCCCTACCTTCGGCGAATACCCCGAACCCCCGAGCCCCGTTTTGACAACCTCCCGGCGCGGGTCTATAATCGGACCGCTGTAGAGAGCCGACCCAACCTCGAGGTGTCGGCCATTTTTTCCTGCCAGGGGAGCCGTACGCATGCGCAAGGTTCAGCGCGCTCTCATCAGCGTAAGCGACAAGACGGGTGTTGTTGAGTTTGCCACCGCCCTCGTGGACCTGGGCGTGGAGATCCTGTCCACCGGCGGAACCCGGCGGAAGCTTGAGGAGGCCGGGATTCCGGTCAAGGCGGTTGAGGACTACACGGGCTTCCCCGAGATTATGAACCACCGCGTGGTCACCCTGCACCCCCGGGTGCACGGTGGCCTGCTTGCCGTGCGCGATAATGCCGAGCATATGCGCGAGGCCGACGAACTGGGCATCCAGATGATCGATATGGTGGTGGTCAACCTGTATCCCTTCCAGGATACGGTGGCCAGGGAGGGCGTCACGCTGGATGAGGCGGTGGAGAACATCGACATCGGCGGGCCCACGATGCTCCGTGCCTCGGCGAAGAACCACAAGTACGTCGCCGTGGTCTGCAAGGTGGAGTTCTACGACCAAATTCTCGCGGAGATGCGGTCCAATGACGGCTGCCTCAGCTTCGCAACCCGGCAGAAGCTGGCCCTGGAGGCCTTCGCGCACACCGGGCAATACGACGCCGCAATCGTGAAGTACCTGTGCGCGCAGACGAAAGAGGAAGACCAGAAGCTCCCGAAGTACTTCGCCCCGTGGTATGTGAAGCAGGGGGCAGACCTGCGCTATGGCGAGAACCCGCACCAGGCCGGAGCGGCATATGCGCAGATCGGGGCCGCAGAGCCGGGAATCGCCTTGGCCGAGAAGCTGCTGGGCGAGAAAGAGCTGTCCTTCAACAACTACCTGGACCTCACCGCCGCCCTGGAATGCGTGCGGGAGTTCGAGGAACCCACCGCCTGCGTGATCAAGCACCTGAACCCCTGCGGCTTGGCAAGCGCCGACACCATCGCCCAGGCATTCCAGGATGCATGGTCTGGAGACCCTATCTCCGCCTTCGGAGGAATCTTCGGGTTCAACAGGCTGGTGGATGCCGAAGTTGCGGCCATGATCGGCAACAATGACTTCCTGCGCGAGGTGATTGAGCCGCGGTTCCGCGCGGAGAGCGGCGACACCGAGAGCTTCATCATCAGCGCTTTCCCCGAGTGCGTGATCGCCCCGGACTACACCGACGAGGCCCTGGAAATCCTGAAGCAGAAGAAGAACGTGCGGGTCATGCGGATGAAGGATTTCGCGCCTCCGGGGAGGTTTGCGGACTACGACGTGAAGAAGATACCCGGTGGCGCGGTGGTGCAGGAGCCTGACAGCCTGACCGTTGCGCGCGCAGACGTCAAGGTGGTCACGAAGCTGCAGCCGACCCTCGAGCAACTCGAGAGCCTGCTGTTCGCGGACAAGGTGGCCAAACACGTGAAGAGCAACGCCATCGTGCTGGTGCAGGGCAAGCGGCTGGTCGGTTGCGGGGCTGGGCAGATGAGCCGGATCGACTCGTCGCTGATCGCCGCGCGTAAAGCGGGCAACCGGGCCCAGGGCTCATGCCTGGCTTCAGACGCCATGTTCCCGGCGGCGGACGGGCTGGTGTCAGCGGCGAGAACCGGCGCTGTGGCCATCATCCAGCCGGGCGGTTCGGTGAAGGATGAGGACGTCATCCGTGCCGCTGATGAAGCGGGGGTTGTGATGGTCCTGTCAGGCATGCGTCACTTCTGGCATTGATGCGGGCAGTCAGTCTGACCCAGCACGGAGCGGGAACTCGTGGCCGACGACCTTGAACTCTCGGCATTCGAGAAGGAACTGATCCGCAGGCTCCGCGCACTTTCGTTCGAGCAAAGGCAGCGAATCTCTCGAGCGATCCTGCGGCTACAGCGTGAACAAGGGGTCGTGCCCACGGACGACCGCGAGAAGCCCGGACCAGGTCAGTCCTCCGGGCCGCTGTGGAATATGGCGCCGGACGAGATCGCCGAGCTGCGGCGGTCACTGGCCGAGGCCGAAGAGGCCCCACCCGACGAGGACGAGTAGAAGCACCCCCTAACGTAAGACAGCATCCCGGACCGGCGGACCAGGCCGGTCCCATCAATCCCTTGACGGGGAGCGTGATCCGCGAAATGCCCCACCTTGGCCGCTGCAAGTGGGCAAGAGGCGGTTGCGGTACGCGCCCCGGTTCGGTGGCCCCGTAGCTTCATTCGCAGGCCACGCCACGGGAACCGGGGCATTGAAGACGCCATGCCGTCCTCGCCACGTCCGTGGCTCAACCTGCTTTCGGAGGAAATCCGCACCATGATGGAGCGCAGCATTCTCGAGGCTGATTACGAACTCGCCCGCATCATGCAGGCCGAGCTTGAGCGCCAGCAGCGAACACTGATGATGATCCCGTCAGAGAACTACGCCAGCCGCGCGGTCATGGCCGCGTCCGGTTCGGTTCTCACCAACAAGTACGCCGAAGGCTACCCGTTCCGGCGCTACTACAATGGCTGCGAGAACTACGACAAGATCGAGCAACTCGCGATCGACCGCGCCAGGGCAATCTTTCGGGCCGACCATGCCAATGTCCAGCCCCACACCGGCACTGCGGCCAACATGGCGGCCTACTGGGCGCTGCTGGAGAAGGGTGACCGCATCCTTGCCATGAGCGTCCCGCAGGGCGGACACCTAACCCACGGCGACAAGGTGAACTTCAGCGGGCAGAACTACGACTGCCACTTCTACGGCCTCGACCCCGAAACCGATCAGCTCAACTACGACGCCATCGCTGAGGTAGCTCGGGCGGTGCGCCCGAAGCTGATCATCGCCGGGGCAAGCGCCTACCCGCGGATTATCGACTTCCGGCGGTTCAAGGAGATCGCGGACGAGGTGGGCGCATTCCTGATGGCCGACATCGCCCACATCTGCGGCCTCGTCGCGGCTGAGTGCCACCCGGACCCGGTGCCGTATTGCGACGTGGTGACTTCCACCACCCACAAAACCCTGCGCGGACCCCGCGGCGCCCTGGCGCTGTGCAAGGAGAAGTGGGCGAAGGCCCTGGACCGCGCGGTGTTCCCCGGCGTCCAGGCCGGCCCGCTCATGCACATCATCGCGGCGAAGGCCGTCGCTTTCCGGGAGGCCCAGGAGTTCGGGTTCCGCGAGTACCAGCGGCAGATCATCCGCAACGCCCAGGCTCTTGCGCGCACGCTACAGGAGCACGACTTCGACTTGGTGACCGGCGGCACCGACAATCACCTGCTGCTGGTCCGGCTCACGAACAAGAACATCAGCGGCAAGATCGCCGCGGACCTGCTTGAAGCGGCGGGTATCGTGCTCAATAAGAACCTGGTGCCCAACGACCCCCTGGGGGCCCAGGAAACCTCGGGCATCCGCCCTGGGACCCCCGCCATCACGACCCGCCAGATGAAAGAGCCGGAGATGAAGCTCATCGGCGACTGGATGGCGCGTGTCATCCATGAGGGCCGCAATTCCGACGGTTCCCCCAATGAGGACGTGCTGGCGCAGGTGCGCAAGGAAGTGGAGGAACTCTGCGAGGCCTTCCCGATCTACCAGAGCCTGTAGGTGGCGGCTCTGACAGGCGCCCGTGAAAGTCAAACGGCCTGCTCTCGCTGAGAGCAGGCCGTTATGTTTGCTGGGGATGGACCGGATCAGAGCTGGCCGGGCATGGGTGGTGGCTTGAGGACCTCGATCCGCTTCTCGAACTCCTCACGGAGCCTCTTGTCTCTGATGCGCACGTTGGTTGCCTTGCGGGCTTCGAGCAACCACTGGCCGCGCATGACCTGGGTCTTCTCGTGGATCAGGCGCTGGCGAATCTGGTCTCTGACTTCGTCGAGAGGAAGCGGCCCGGCCGGCTTGCGGTCCAGCACCTGCAGGATCACCCAGCCATCGGGCACCTGGACGATATCACTGATGGCTTTCGGCTCGAGCTTGAAGGCCACGTTGCTGATGGCTTCGGCGTAGTCGTCCTTCTCGAAGTACCCCATGTCGCCGCCTTCAGGGCCGGTTGCGGCGTCTTCGGAAAGGCTCTTCGCCAGGCCCGCGAAGTCGGCTTCGGGGTCCTTCAGCACCTCCGCGACCGCTTCGGCGCTGCCGCGGTCGGTGAACAGCATCATCCGGGCATGCACCCGGGGTCCGCGCTCAAACTCGGCGATGTTCTCGTGGTAGTAGTGGCTGACCTCGTTGTCCGAGACTTTTACTTCCTCACGGGCGATGCGGTCCAGGAGCACGTCGGTCTCGACGCTGCGCGCGTAGGCGTCCATCGAGATGCCCGTTTCATCCAGGCGAGTCTTGAGGTCGGCCATGGACCCCACCCGGGCAGCAGCGCGTTCAATGGCGAGGCGCCGATCCTCCTCGGACAGCTTGATGCCGCGCTTTTCCGCCTCCTGCCGGACTATAGACTCATCGATGAGGTCCATCAGCGCAACCGGGCCCTGCCGCTCTTCGAGTTCCCTCAGAAGTTCACCGTAGGTGATGTCCTGGCCATTGACGGTGGCCACGACTCGTCCCCGATCCACGTCATCCCCGCAGGAGGCCATGCCAAGGGGCGTGAGCGCCAGGATGAGCATGAGACCTGCGGAGGCGGCCCGGCGAACTAGGCGAACGATGAGACGCCTGAAGCTTGAGAAGATTCCAGGCCGTTGCGTCATGCAGCACCACATCGTAAGACCCCTGGTCCAGACAGCTCGAAGGCTGGCGAATGGTGAGATGATGCCGGGGAAACCCGGTGCTGTTGCCCGTCTATTCGACACAGGATGCGAGTGCCCGTTGCAGCAGACGCGCGCACATCGGCGTTGCGCATCAGACCGTGACCGGGTCGGTGATCTCCGTGTCTTCGTGCTGGTATGGCGGGGCGCAGAGACACAGGATCCGGAGCGGCTCCGGCCCCGCGCACAGAACACTGTGCTCGCAGCCCGGCGGGATCAGGATGGCTTCTCCCGGCCGGACCTCGACCTGCCGCGGGCCCATGTTCAGCACGCCTTCACCCGCGAGCACGTAGTAGACCTCTTCGCTCTCCTGGTGCACATGCCCATGGGTTCGCTGCCCCGGATTCAGAACGGCCTCGGCAACGCTCAGGTTCCGGCTGCCCTCGGTCTCCGGGCGCACCAGTTCACGGATCAACGAGCCGTCAAGGGTAACGTAGGGCTCTCCCGGCATGCTATCCCTCCGCCTGCACTCAACTCGCCGCGGAATCCTGCGCGGCTTCCCAGTCACGCAGCGCCGGCAGGTTCGCTTCGACTTTCGCGAACACGTCAGCCAGTCGCTGCATATTACCCTCGTCCGGCGTCACGTAGTTCCAGCCCATCTCCACGGAACGCGCGATCTTGGCCTCACAGTTGGGGACCGCCACATCACGGTAGTCGATGCCGTTCTGCCGCAGCGGCTCGGTCCACATTACCTTGGGGCCGTCGTAAGTCTGCCAGTGCAGCCGCGGCCAGGTGGTGATCGGCGACGGGATGTACTGGTGGCAGCCAACGCCCTCTGCGGACAGCGCTGCAAAGAAGGTACCCTTGCGCACGCCCGCGTATTCCTGATCATAGTTCATGGTGAGCATGTGATAGACCGGGTCGTCACCGAGCGCGTACTCAGGGAAGCTGACCACGCGCACGCCGGCCATTTTCTCCCGGAACCAGGCCACGTTCCGGCGCCGCCCCGCGTTTTCCTCATCCAGTTTCTTGAGCTGTTCGGTGAGGATCACCGCGATCATCGGCGACAGTCTGTAGGTGTAGACAAGAGAGTCGACGTACTGCCCGAAGCGCTCATGCGGGAAGTCCGGCTCGGGTGAACGGCCCATGTGCTGGCCGCAGAGCGCCGCCTTCCAGTACACATCCGGGTCCGGCGTGATCATGTACCCGCCTTCGGCGCCTGCCAGGAGCTTGCCGCCCATGCACGAGAACCCGGCGGCGTGGCCGAAGGTGCCCACCTTGCGTCCGGCGTGGATCGACCCGTGGGCCTGGCTGCCGTCTTCGATCACCAGCAGCCCGCGACGATCAGCGATCTCGCGGATCGCGGTCATGTTCGCGGCCTGGCCGAAAATGTGCACCGCGAGGATGGCTTTCGTGCGCGGGGTGATCGCGGCCTCGATCTTCGCCGGATCGATCAGACCCGTCTCAGGGCAGACATCCACGAACACCGGCACCGCGTTGTTATGCAGGATGCAGGCAATTGACGCGCCCCAGGTAAAAGGCGTGGTGATGACCTCGTCGCCCCAGGCGATCTCCAGGCCGATCACCGCACTGTGCAAGGCCGCGTGGCCGGAACTGGTGACCATGCAGTGCGGAACGCCCTGCCAGTCGGCGATAGCCTGCTCGGCTTCGCCGATCTCCGGGATGGTCTTGTTCAGGCCCACGGTGCGGGGCTTGGCGAGCATCTCGGCCACTCGGTCCAAAGTGTGCTGAGAGAAACGCGGGTGAGGATCGGCCGAGGGTGCGCCCAGCGGGCTGCCGCCGAGAAGCGCGAGGTCGCCAGTGCTCATGGTGCTGCCTCCAGCGAGAGGGATAGGCATTGCGCGGAGAGACGCTGGATTGTACCCCCTACCGGGAGCAGTGGCAAGCGGCGGGATGAGGCGGGTCTGACCGCGGAAAGTGGGTGGGGGTCGTGCGGGCGGGGCACGATCCCCTCGTCGACCACGCGCCGCAATGTCTCGGGCCGCTGCCGTAGCCTTACAGCCCGCGAAGCGGGCGGTACAAGAT
>JAGPGE010000081.1 GCA_018056145.1 Armatimonadota bacterium | reverse complement strand
GGCTGTGCTGGCCCTGTGTCGCGAACTGGGTTATACAGGGCCCTTCACGGTGGAGTTCCCAGTGCGGGAAGGGACGCTGGACTGCTTCGCCACCTGCAAAGACGTGATCCAGCGGCTGCAATCCCAGAGCTGAGCGCGAATCAAATGTACCCCTTCAGGCTGTAGACCAGCAGCCCCCAGTATTCGCGGATGGAGTGGCTCGCGTCCGCCAGGTTGTTGATGTTCGGAAGCAGGGACATCACATCGTACGGAGCGGCCTGGGTGCGGAAATCCACCGGGTACGGGATGGGATATAGGCCGGCCTGGTGGAAGCACCCCACGGACCGGGGCATGTGGAACGCCGATGTGACGAGCAGCAAGGAAGTCCGGCCCTCGGCGCGCAGGATGGCGGCTGTTTCGGTAGCATTCTCTCGGGTATTGCGCGAACGCTCCTCCGCCCGGATCTGTGTGCGCGGGATCCCCAGCTTCTCCGCGTATTCCGCAAGCCAGGGGGCTTCCAGGCGCGAGGCGTCAAACAGACTCGACGTGCCGCCGGAGAAGACCAGTACCGCGTCCGGGTACTGTCTCGCGAGGATGACGCCTTCGATGAACCGGTCCGCCGCGGAGCCGAACTCGAGGCGCTCGGGCAGGGAGGTGCCCAGGTCCGTCGCCCCGCCCAGGACCACGATGGCGTCGATGGAGGCAGGCAGAGCGGCGCGCGGATACTGCTCCTCAAGCGGGCGGGTGATCAGGTCCGCAACCGGGCGGGTGCTAAGGGCGTACATTCCCACAAGCGCGATCCAGAAGCACACCCACGCCGCCCGAGGACGGCGCCTCACGAGGAACGCGAAGGCCGCCAGGAGCAGCAGAACCTGGGTGAAGGGCAGGCAGAGCCCGCCGAGGATCTTCGATACAGGGAAGAACATGGAGTTGGTCTCCGGGCCGATCAGGCCCCCTCAGACCAGCCGCACCTTCTCGCAGTCGCCTTCAACCCGGCCGATCTCGTAGACTGTCTCGCCGCATGCCTCGAGCGCCGAGCGCATGGCGCCTGCCTTGTCTGGACTGCAGATGGCCACCATCCCGATGCCCATGTTGAAGGTTCGGTACATCTCGGGCTCATCAACGTTGCCGACGCGGCGGATGAGGTCGAATATGGGCGCTCGCGGGAAGCTCTCTTTTTCGATCACCGCGCACAGACCGCTGGGGATGCACCGGGCGACGTTGTCCGGCAGGCCTCCACCGGTGATGTGCGCCAGCGCGTGGGGCACGACTCCGGCATCCAGCGCCGACAAGATCGCCGGGGCGTAGAGCCGCGTGGGTGTGAGCAGGGCTTCGCCCACGGTGCAGCCCAGTTCCGCAAGGTGCGTGTCCACGCTGTAGCCGCCGATCTCCAGCAGCACCTTGCGCGCTAGCGAGTACCCGTTGCTGTGCAGGCCGTCGGACGCCAGGCCCAGGATCACGTCGCCGCAGGCCACCTGGGAGCCGTCGATGATCTCCGAGCGCTCCACCACACCTACGGCGAATCCCACGAGGTCATATTCGCCGGCCTTGTACAGCCCGGGAAGCTCCGCCATTTCCCCGCCGAGAAGCGCGCAGCCCACGGTCTTGCAGGCTCGAGCGACGCCAGTGACGAGCGCCGCCGTCTGCTCTGGGTCCCGCACGCCGCTGCCGACGTAATCCAGGAACAGCAGGGGCCGCGCGCCCTGGCAGACGATGTCATCCACGCACATGGCCACGCAGTCCTGGCCGATGGTGTCGTGTTTGTCCATGGCGAAGGCGATCATCAGCTTCGTGCCGACGCTGTCGGTGCCCGCAACCAGGACCGGGTCGGAGTACCCCCGGCCCAGGGCCATCATCCCGCCGAAGTCGGACAGCCCACAGATGACCTGGTCGGTGTAAGTCTCGCGCACGGCGTCCGCGAACAGGCTCGCAGCCTTGTCTTGGGCCTCGATGTCCACTCCGGCATCCTTGTAGGTCACCTTGCGGTCCATCCGGCGCACTCCCGTATGCCTCACAGGCGGCCGCGACTGCCGGCCGCCGGGGCCTTTGGTGTCAGACCTGGGTCTTCTCGGCTTCCAGGTCGTACTTGGTGATCTGCAGGTCCGCGGGGACCTCGATGGGGTAGGCCTCGTCGAAACAGGCGGTGCAGAAGTTGATCTTCGGCAGGCCGACAGCTTCCACCAGGTTGTCCATGTCCAGGAAGGCGAGGCTGTCGGCGCGCACGTGCCGGCGGATTTCATCCACATCCAGCCGCGCCGCGATCAGTTCCTTGCGGGTCGAAGTGTCGATGCCATAGAAGCACGGGAACCGGATGGGCGGGCAACTGATGCGCAGGTGAATCTCTTTCGCGCCTGCTTCGCGCAGAAGGTCGATCTCCGGCCCGGTGGTGGTGCCGCGGACGATGGAGTCATCCACCACAACCACGCGCTTGCCGGCCACCGCTTCCGGCAGGGGGGACAGTTTCATGCGCACGCCGGCCTCGCGCAGCCGCTGGTCGGGCATGATGAAGGTCCGGTGGATGTAGCGGTTCTTGATGAACCCCTCGCCGTACGGGATGCCCGACTGACCGGCGTAACCCATGGCATGGGGAATCGCGCTCTCGGGGATTCCGATGACCAGGTCCGCATCCACCGGCATCTGCTGGGCCAGCAGTTCGCCCATGCGCAGGCGGGACATGTAGACACTGCGTCCGTAGATGTGGCTGTCAGGGCGGGCGAAGTAGATGAACTCGAAGATGCAGCAAGCGCTGCGGTCGGGCTGCATGGCTTCGATGACCCGCTGCCCGGAGCCGTTAAGCACCACAATCTGACCGGGCTGCACTTCACGCACGAAACTGGCGCCCACGACGCTCAGCGCGCAGGTTTCCGAAGCGGTGATCCACGAACCGTTCATCCGGCCGATGCACAGCGGGCGCACTCCGTTGGGGTCGCGCACGGCGATGAGACTGTCCGCGGTGCACAGGGCCAGGGAATATGCGCCCTTCAGGAGGGGCATGACATCCGCGACAGCTTCCTCGACGCTGTCGGCGGGGCTGGTCTCGATCAGTTTCGCGATCACCGCGGTGTCGCTGGTGCTCCTAAAAACGTGGCCCTGCCGCTTGAGTTCGTCGCGCAGGGCCACTGTGTTGATGAGATTCCCGTTGTGAGCGACGGCGAACCTGCCCGATTTGTGCTCGCCTACCATGGGCTGCACGTTTTCGGGCACATTGCTCCCCGTGGTTGAGTAGCGCACGTGGCCAACCGCCACCTGCCCCTTCAGGCCGGCGATGATCTCCTCGTCGAAGACCTGGGACACCAGGCCGATGTCCGCGTGCAGGCGCACAGTCTCCCCGTCACCGACGGCGATCCCGGCGCTCTCCTGCCCGCGGTGCTGCAGGGCGTATAGGCCGAAGTATGTGCGCCGCGCCACGTCTTCCCCCGGTCCCCAGATACCGAACACGCCGCAGGCGTCTCGCCAGGTGCGCTCGGGCAACATCCTAAAACCGGATGTGCCGCAGGCGCCCTGGCCACAGGGTCGTGCCGTCTGCATGGTAATCAGCTCCGCCAGATGATGTGGTTCGGTGGACGGGTCGCGGGACCCCGGTAGATCAGTGCCCACCGGCAAGCTTGCGTGCGGCCTGCCGGACCTTCTCTGCCATGTCTTCCTTCAGGCTTGCCAGGCGCTGCGCAACGGTGTCGTCCGCAGTGCCCAGGATCTGGGCCGCGAGAATGCCCGCATTGCGCCCGGTGTCGATTCCCACGGTTGCCACGGGGACGCCGGGGGGCATCTGCACCATGGCGTACAGGGCGTCCTTGCCGCCAAGGGGCGAGCTTCCGATGGGCAGGCCGATAATGGGCAGCGTGGTGTGCGCCGCCAGGACCCCCGGCAGGTGCGCGGCCCATCCCGCAGCGGCGATGATGACCTTCAGCCCGCGCTCCCGAGCGGTACGCGCGAAAGCTGTGGCTTCCTCTGGCGTCCGGTGCGCCGAAGCCACGGTGAGTTCGTAAGCGATGTCCAGTTCCCTCAGCACCTCGACGCAGGGCTCAACCTGCGCCATGTCCGAGGCGCTTCCGAGCACGATGCCGACGACAGCCTTCCCATCGCTCATGGGTGGTTCCTCGCGAGGGTCTGTATGCATGGGAATAGGGTCACTCTGGCTGCTGGTTCGGCTCGCCCGAGCCTACGCCAGTGCCCGCCAGCCGATGTCCCTGCGGTAGTACATGCCGTCGAAGTGGATCTTCTCGACCGCCGCATAGCAGCGATCCAGCGCGTCCCTGTAGCCGTTGCCCAGCGCGGTCACACCGAGTACCCGACCGCCGGCGCTGACAACATTGCCGTCCGACAGAGCCGTGCCCGCGTGGAAGACCATGACCCGGTCATCCGATTCGGCCCGCTCAATGCCCTGGATCACTTTGCCCTTCTCGTATTTCCCCGGGTATCCGCCCGAGGCGATGACCACGCAGACGCACGTCTCGTCAGACCATTCCACTTCGACCTGCGAAAGCCTTCCTTCCGCCGTGGCAAGAAGCACTTCTCCCAGATCGCTCTTTAGGCGCGGGAGAATCACCTGGGTCTCCGGGTCGCCGAAGCGCACGTTGTACTCGAGAATCTCCGGCCCTGAGTCGGGCAGGATGATGCCGCCGTAGAGGGTGCCGGAGTACGGCGTGCCCTCCTCCGCCATAGCCCGCACCGTGGGCTTGAGGAACTGCTCCACGCACTGCGAGACCAGGGCGTCGTCGGCCACCGGAACCGGGGAGTAGCAGCCCATGCCGCCGGTATTGTCGCCGGTGTCACCCTCACCGATGCGCTTGTGATCCTGAGAGGGAACCATCGGCGCCACAGTCTCGCCGTCGGTGAAGGCCAGGATCGAGCACTCCTGCCCCGCCAGGCACTCTTCGATGACAACGCGCTTACCGGCTGGCCCGAACTCGCCCTCGACCATGCAGCGGTCCACGAACTCCCAGGCCTCTTCCACGGTGCCGGCCACTTTGACGCCTTTGCCGAATGCGTCGCCGTCGGCCTTGACCACGATGGGTGCGCCGCGGTCGGCGATGTAATCCTTCGCGGGGCCCGGCTCGTCGAAGACTCTGAACTGCTTTTTCGAGATGCCGTGCCGCGCCAGGATCTCATCGGTGAATGCCTTGCTGCCCTCAAGCCTCGCGGCCGCTCTCGTAGGCCCGTACACCGGGACGCCCATTTCCCGCAGTTCATCGACCAGGCCCAGGATCAGCGGACGCTCGGGCCCGACGACCACGAGGTCCGGCTTCTCCTGTCGGGTGATCTCCACCAGCCCGGGCAGATCCTCCACGTCCGCCGGAACGCACCGGGCCACATTGCCGATGCCCGCGTTCCCCGGGGCGCAGATGATCTCGCGGACACTGTCGCTGCGGCTGAGTTTCCAGGCGATGGCGTGTTCGCGGCCACCGGAGCCGATGAGCAGGACCTTCATGATGGGCTGCCACCATCCCGAGATCGGAACAGGTTGTCGAAAACGCGGAACTTTGGATTGAACAGGACGTTGACCGTGCCGATGGGACCATTGCGGTGCTTGGCGATGATGATCTCGGCTTCGCCCGGCTCATCCAGGCGTTTGCGGGCTTCGGCCACGGCGGCCTGATCCTCCGAGTTCTCCATCTCCGCCTTGCGCTTGTAGTAGTCAGGCCGGTACAGGAAGCACACGAGGTCGGCCTCGGCCTCGATCGCGCCGCTCTCCGCCAAGTCAGACAGAATCGGCCGCTTGTCCTCGCGGCGCTCCACGAGACGGCTCAGCTGGGACAGCGCCACCACGGGCACATTGAGTTCCCTGGCTAGGCTCTTGAGTGACCGGGCGATGCCCGAGACTTCTTGGTAGCGGCTCTCGGCGTACTGGCTCATACTCGCGAGCTGCAGATAGTCCACGACGATGAGGCCCACATCGTGGGTGGCCTTGAGCCGCCGGGCCTTGGAGCGCAGTTCGAGCACCGGAATGCCCGGTGTGTCGTCGATGTATATCGGCGCGTTGGGCAGGAACCCCAGGGCGTTGCCGATGGCGTTCCAGTCGTCCTGGGTGGCGATTCCCCGCCGCAACGCCCACGAGTTGACCCGCGCCTGGGCGCACAGGAGCATCTCGGCAAGCTGGCTCTTGGACATCTCCAGGCTGAAAATGCCCACGCCGACATTGCCCTGAACGGCGGCGTTGAGGGCGAAATTCGCGATGGCCAGCGAGGTCTTGCCCATGGACGGACGTCCGGCCACGATGATGAGGTCGCCGGGCTGCAGGCCGGAAGTCTGCTCGTCGAAGTCCACGAGGCCGGTGGGCACGCCGCTGATGAACCCGGGGTTGTTGAACTTCTGGTCCAGTTTCTCGAAGGTGTCGAGGACCGCCGGGCCGATATGCACGAAGTCGCCGCCGGTGCGTCGCTGGGCGATTTCGAAGATGCTCTGCTCGGCCTGGTCCAGCACCTCGCCGACATCCTGAGGGTTCGCATAGCCCAGCCCCTGAATCTTGCTGCCCGCGGAGATGAGCTGTCGTAGGACCGACTTCTCCGCCACGATCGTGGCGTAGCGCCCAACGTGAGCGGAGGTGGGAACCTGATTGATGAGGGCGGTAAGGTACTCGCCGCCGCCGACCTGCTCCAGCTTGCCTTGGCGGCGCAGTTCGGCAGCCACGGTCACGATGTCAACGGGCTCGGTGCGGTTGTGCACCTCGAGCATCGCGCGGAAGATGACGCGGTGGGCGTCGCGGTAGAAGTCCTCTTCCTTGACGATGCTCATCGCCCGAGCGGTCGCGCCGGCCTCGATGAGCATTGCGCCCAGGCACGCCTGTTCCGCCTCCAAATCCTGCGGCGGCAGGCGGTCGGGCGGCACGTCCGCATTCCGGGATGAGGCATCAACGGCCAAGGGAATCGACCTCAGGGACCAGTCAAATTCCGCGAGAAAGGCGCGCCCGACTGAGGCCCGGACACAGTGTCCGGACCCCAGTCGTCTGACGGCTCAACTCACGTACCGGCGCGCGGGGCGCGCCGCCTGTTACTCTTCCGGCGCCTCTTCTACATCGGCATCCTGGGGTTCATCGGTGGCTTCATCGGTGGCTTCGTCTTCTGCCGGGGTCTCTTCTTCGGCGACTTCAGCAGCGACAACGGCTTCTTTCTCGTCCTCATCGGACTTCTCGCGCACAACGCTGACCGGAAGCTGGGCCGCCACGGTCTTGTACACGCGCACGCTGATGAGGTAGTCGCCCAGTTCGCGGATCGGTTCGGCGATGTCGATATCGCGGCGGTCGATCTCGGCGCCAATCTGCTCGGCCGCGGCTTCCGCAATCATCGCGGGGGTAACCTGACCGTGGATTCGCTGTCCCTCACCCGCCCGGGCCTTGACGACCACGCGCTTGGATGCGAGGTCATCGGCGATGGCCTGGGCCTTGGTCGCCTTCTGGGCCTCCCGGCCCTCGATAGCCTTGCGGCGGCTCTCAAGGTCCTTGAGCGCGCCCTTCGTCGCCGCCACTGCAAGCTTCTTGGGCAGCAGGAAGTTGCGCGCGAACCCGTCGGCCACTTCGATCACGTCACCCTCGTGGCCCACGCGTTCCACGTCGTCCATCAGAATAACCTGCATTGCATGTCCTCCTGACTATCCAGTCCGAATGGCCCGGCCAGTTCCGGGCTGCTTCACTCAACCCGCGCACGGGGTGGGGGTTCTTCGTTACGTCCATCCCGGTCCTGCAGTACTGCCGTTCCGCTCAGGGCTTCGCGGCGCCGTCAGAAGCCGTTGGCTGCGCCCGCTGGAGACCGGACTTCTTATTGGGAAGGCACCGCTGCCTGGCCGGAGGCGGTGTTCCGCCCAGAGACGCGCTGCGCCGGAGACCTATGAACGGCTCGGTTCCCGCAAAGACTTCGCTGGCGCCGAGGGTCAAGTCCCAGCAGTCGCTCAGGCGCCACAGCCCCCGAGCTTCCAGGCGCGGGTCATCCGGGTCCCACGCATCCAGTTCGAGGCGGAAGCGGTCGCTGAGCTGGTGGTCGTAACCGACCCCGAGCTCATTGGCGAACAGGCCGGCGCGGAAAGTGCCGCCGAAGCCGGTGTGCATGCCGCGCTGCAGGATGAAGGTCTCCGAGTCACCCAGGTCGCGGATTCCCAGGCGCCAGAACAGATCGCCCTTGTCGCCGAAGTAGAAGTCGCCCACGAGATCTGCGCGCAGGCCGAAATCCTCGATGGCTTCGAGGCCCCCGTAAGCCTCGCTGTAGCTTGGGCTCAACTTGCGCGAGATGTCCTTGACCCCGGCCACCGTGTCGTCAATCCGCGTGAGGGTCTCCTCGGCCTGTTCAGCCACCACGGCACCGCGCTCCGCAAGTTTCCGGGTGTTCGACACGGTCGCGGTAATGTCCTCGGTGAACGCCGGGTCGGTGAGCATCTTACGCCCGTGCTCGGTGATCGCTTCTAGGTCTTCCGCCGACTGGTTCAGCTTCTGGATGGCCTGCCGCACGTTGGCCCACATCTGCTCGTCGTTCACGTTGCGCCGGCCGTCCCGCAGAAGCGCTTCCGCCTCCTGGGTCACGCCCAGAATGTGATCGCTGGCGCGGGACAGGTTGGACAGCACTTTGCGGATGCTTCCATCCACTTCCGGGTCGCCCAGAGCCGACACGAGTTCGTTTGTGACCTTCTCCACGTTCGCGGCTGAGCGTCGAATGTGGCCGCTGGCGGTGGCCAGGTCGCCCGGGATCGGGGACATGGCCACGAGGTCGTGGATGCGCCGGGTGGTCAGTTCGATGTCCGCACTGCTTTTCTCTGCAAGCTCGGCAATACGCCCGGTGGTCTTTTCGATGTTGGTCGCCGAGGACTCCACCATGGTCCGCGCCCGGCCCGTGATCGCTTCCATGTCCGCCCGAACCTTGCCTGCCGTAGCAGCGATGTCCGAGCTTGTCTTCTCGACATCCGCCGCGCTGGTCTCCATCATCGCCCGGGCCCGGGCAGTCATCGCCGCGACATCTTCATGCATCCGCGAGGACATGCCGGCGAGGTTGGTGCTGGCTGTCTCCACATCGGCCGCGCTCTTCTCCACCAGGGCCGCGATGCGCTTCGTGGACTGCCCGATGTCGGCGCCGCTGGATTCGACGAGGGCCGCCATCTCCCGCGTGGCCTTCTCCACCTGCTCCGCGGCGGCCTCCAGGTTGCCCGAAGATTTCGCCAGGAAGCGCCGGAAGTCTTCGGCCGAAAGCCGGGTAGTCTCTTCGACCGTCGCGGCGGTCTTCTCGATATTCGCCGCGGTGCTCTGCACCATCTGGTCCACGCGCGTGGTCATCCGGCCCAGCGACTGTCTAGCCTCGCGGGTGGTCGCATCCACATTCTCGGCGGTCGAGAGCACCAGGTCCGATGCACTGCGCACGGAGCTGATCGTGTGCTCCAGGTCGGCGGCGCTCGTGTCCACGAGCTGCGCTGCGCGTCCCGTGACCTTGCGGATGTCCTCGGCGCTGGCGACCACGAGCCCGCCGGTGCGCTCCATGTACTTCGCGGTGGCCTCAACGCTGCCCGCGCTGCCCTCGATCATCTGCGCGATGCGTCCGGTGCTGCGCTCGATGTTCGGCGCGCTCTGGACGATCATCTGGCGCACCCGCGCGGCGCTCAGGTTAAGCTCCCGCGCCGCGGAGGCGATCTGAGTGGCGATCTCGCCGATTCGCCCCTCATTCTGGAGCGAAATCCGCGCCAGCGCTTCGGAGAAGTCCATGGCGTTGGCTGTAGCGCGCTCGACGTTAGCCAGAATGAGCGGCAACTGCTCACGGATCTCCGGGCTCGTATAGACCTTCTGGAAGTCGGCGATCGCCGATTTCACCTGGGCCAGGAGGATGTGGGCGTCGTCTCCAAGCTCAGTGATCCCGACCGCTTTCACGCCGGCAACGTGATGGCCGGACGCGAGCGGGAGAGGCTTCTCCAGGGGCTTGCCGGAAAGCGCGGCTTCCGCTTCCAGTTGCTCCTGGCTGAGGCGCCGGACCGCAATGCTGGTGTCTCCCAGCAGGCCGGACTGGGTGATGACGAACCGGTCGCTGGTCTTGAGACGGACATCCCTGTCGATGGCCACGTGGACCACGATGGGCTTCTCCGGGAACGCCCGCAGATCCTGGGGAGTGGCCATCCGGATTTCCAGCACGCGGCCGACTTCCATGCCCATGAGGAGCACTTTCGCGCCCTCGGAAAGCCCCTCAACATTCGCAAAGTGAATGTTGAGCTGCTGGCCTGACAGGTACCCCAGGCGCCCGGTGAGATAGACGCCCGTTCCCACCGCGAGCAGGATGACAATCAGGAACATGATGCCGACTTTGGCCTCGGCAACCACGGTCAGGTCAACTCCGCTGATGCCCGGACGCCAGGCTTCCGAGGTAGCCCGGAAGCCGGCTGGGCTCACACCTTGATTGGCCCTTCAGCCCTGCCGTGCACGAACTGCTGGACGATTGCGTTCCCGGACTCTCTCAAGCCCCGCGGGGTGTCGCATGCCACGACCTCGCCCCCGTGGATCATCATCACGCGGTCAGAGATGGCGAACAGCTCATCCACCTCGTGGGTCACCACCAGTGACGTGATCCCGAACTTCGCCCTTAGGTCGACGATCAGTCGGTCGATGACGGCCGACATGATCGGATCAAGACCCGCGCTGGGCTCGTCATAGAGCAGAATCTCGGGCTGCAGGATCAGTTCCCGGGCGATACCTACGCGCTTGCGCATGCCGCCCGACAGCTCGGCCGGCATCTTGTCAGACAGCCCGTGCAGGCCGACCTCGTCCAGATGCTCATCCACCAGCCGCTTGATCTCCGCGGGCGGCAGCTTCTTGCGGCGCTTGAGACCGAAGGCCACGTTCTCGCCCACGGTCATCGAGTCAAAGAGCGCGGAATACTGGAAGCACATGCCCATATCCCGCCGCACTGCCATGAGCTCTTTCTCGGTCAACTCGAGAATGGATGTGCCCTTGATCGTGATGTCCCCGCCGCAGACCGGAAGCAGGCCCAGCAGGATCTTGAGCAGAGTGCTCTTGCCCGAACCGCTCATGCCCATGACGCCGAAGATCTCGCCCGGGTAGACGTCGAAAGTCACGCTGCGCAGGACCTGGTAGCCGTTCACCTGGTAGCAGAGATTCCGGACCTGGATGATCGGCTCTCGCGTTTCGGACATCGTTCATCCCTGGTGCACTGAGGCCCGGCTCGCACGCACCTCGCTCCCTGCGGGGCGAACCCTCACACCTGGAACAGGATCGGCGCCAGGAGCAGGTCGGCGGCGTATACCAGCATGATGCAATAGACAACAGCACGAGTCGTGGCCTTCCCAACTGCCTCCGAGGCCATTCCGCAGTTCAGCCCCTGGTGGCAGCTCACGAGGGCGATGATCATCCCGAAGAAGACGCCTTTGGCAACTCCGCCGACGATGGTGGTCATCTCAAGGCCGCCCGGAATGTACGCGAAATAGTCGGCGGCATTGAGATACGGGGTGGTGACGGCCATCAGGTACCCGCCCAGCACCCCGATCACATCGCCCATGAAGACGAGTATCGGCACCATCACGATACACGCAATGTACCGCGGAGCCACGAGGAAATCCACGGGACTCGTGGCCAGCGCTCTCAAAGCGTCAATCTGCTCAGTGACCTTCATGGTGCCGATTTCCGCGGTCATGGCGGATCCGGCGCGTGCAGCGACCACAAAGGCCACGAGCACAGGCGACAGCTCGCGGCACATCATCTCAGCGACCAGCCAGCCGGCGTATTCGTCCACGCCCCACTGACCGGCCTCGATCGCGCCGTGGTATGCAAGCACGGCGCCGGACATCAGCATGGTCACCGCCGCAATGGGCAGGCTCTCCACGCCGATGTGCGCCATCTGGTATACCGTCGGAGCATATTCAGCGCGGCCCCGCAGGATACCCCCCAGCACATCCATATGCAGGAGAGTGGTCTGCCCGAAAAACGAAAAAAAGCGGACAACCTGCCTCCCGAGGTATGCCAGCAAGAGGGGTGCACCACCAGCGTTGCGCGCGACTGGATTGTCCGGTAGACACACCGATTATAGCCCAGCGGCAAGAACCAAGTCAACCGCGCCGGCGGGTCGACAGATGGTCCAATATCAGCACCCGGCCAGTTACCATTGCGCGCGGGGCGGCGCATCGGTACAATTCACCCTCTTCGCCGGGCGGGACTGCCTGGCCCGGAACCCTCCGCGCCAGCTTCGCGTTGGTAATTCGGGGACTTTGGTGGGGCGGAACACTCACCAATACACACCGGGTGATCTGTATGAAGCAGGCTCGCATCTGGATCAGCGCCGCGGCTCTC
>JAGPGE010000807.1 GCA_018056145.1 Armatimonadota bacterium | reverse complement strand
GCTCTATCCCAGCGAGAACGCGGCGCTGGAGTTCGGCGGTCTCTCCGCTACCAACGCGCCCCCGACCAACCAGGCCACGGTGTGGTGGCCCTACCACACCCCCGGCGAGCCGGGCATCCGATTGACGCGTTCTGACCGCACCTGGTGGTACTACGACGCGCCCAACAACCGGATCATCGATTCCGGCGAATACTCGGTGTACGTGGACTATCCGTCCTACCCGAACCAGCTCATTTTCGCTGAGGGTAACGTGCGGATCCACGGGGTTCTGCCGCCGCGGAACGCCAATGTCAACAATCCGCGGGACTACAACCTGACCGTGCTGTCGGGCGGCACGATCTACATCGACGGCCAGCTTCTCGGGCCGCAGGATGTGCTCGGGCGTGACGTTGGCAGCGGTGTGCCGCCGGCCCCTGGTTCGCCGGTTCCGGACGAGTTCAACACCAAGATTGCGCTGATCGCCCGGGACTGCGTGTGTCTGAATGCGACCCGCATCGCGCCACAGCTCACTTCGGGCGAAGTGTCGGTTGTCCCGGACGACCCGTTCAACCCGGCCTACGACCAGCAGCACTGGGAGATGACCCCGGAGGTTCAGGGCGCGGCGTACATGCGCTGGACGCTGGGCGAGCCGTTGCTTGCCGGGAACACCGTGCGGGTGTCCGCGATCCATTCCGCGGGCGATCCGGGCCCGGCGGCCATCAGCATGAATGTGTTCAACTCTACCAACTGGTCGGGCTTCCTGTTCGGCGGCGTACTGGACCCGCGCAAGTTCTACTTCCTACAGCCGGGCCTGTATGCAGGGGCGAATGTGGAGGAGACCCTCGCGCCCGACTGGAGCCAGCCGTGGTCCGCCGCCAATCCGACAATGCCTTGGGACATCACCGGAGCGCTGGGCGCCCTCGCGCCTGGGCAGCTCAAGGCGGTGGCGCTCTCCGCTGCCGATCCGTCCGATGCGGGGCTGGGCGCGGGGTCGACCGAGTATCGCCTAAAGAACTGGAAAGTTGTGGAGCAGACCGCCGGTGGAGAGCCGACCGGTGCGATCCATGCCAAGGTGAACGCGACGATTTTCGCCGAGAACGGTTGCTGGTTCGTCATCCCCGGCCGGTACTTTGATACGCGCCACGTCGGCAATGCGGCCCGGGCGTTCCTGCGGTACAACTATGACATTTGCGTGCGCGGGTGCATCACCGAGGCCTTCCACGCCGGGCCGGACATGGTGCGCGAATGGTCCGACAAGTGGGCCTGGCCGGTAATCGGGGCGGGTTGGAGCACGATCCGCTACGAGTTCGACGAGAGCATCCGGAACACGAGGGACCCCAGGGCGCTGCGGCTGACCACCCTGAACGCGGACACACGCTACGCCGACGCCGGCTCGCCCTACATGCTGGCCACGGCCACAGTCCAGGGCAATTTGCCGGTGCTTCCCTGTCTCCCCGTGAGTGACGAGTTGGTTTTCTACGGTGAAGGGCAATAATCGCACGCCTGAACCGAGCTTTGGCGTTGCGCTTCACACCAGTGGAGGTAGATGGTGATGCGAGCAAGCAGGCGCTCGTTGCTCCTTTGCACACTCATCGCGTGCCTGCCCGGCGCGTTCATCCCCGCCGTTGCGGGAACCGTAAGCTTTGACAGCGCCCCGCCGCAGCGGGCGATCAAGGCCTGCGTTCTGGGCGGAAACTCGCTGATCTTCCACAACCTGTCCCGGGCGGCCCTGCGTCCCGACGGGTGGGTGTTCGAGAACCCCCTTGCACCCGCGGACCTTACACCCACGGGCACGCCGGGGTGGATTGCGGCGAAGAACATGCCCGTCTACTGGACCGCGGACCTGTCTCGACTTCAGTCGGTTGAGGGCGTTGACGTCATCTACTGCCCCGCTGCCGATGTGGACGCTGCTGATGATACGCGGCTGATACGGGCCGTGGAAAACGGTGCATTGCTCTGGATCGACGGAGTCGTGACGCGCCTGCAGCCGCCGAGGGTTACGCCGACGGGCGGCGGGGGTGCCGAACCCGATCCGATACCCTTCCAGGTGGAAGCCAGCGCGGCGGCAGTGGCTCGGCGCATCGCGTACGCGGCCGGCGAAGACCTGCTGAACGTGCCTTTCAGACTCGAGGACTGGGAGATCAACCGGGTGGGCGCCGGGGACTTCCGGGTCACCTGGCCTTTCACCGATGGCGGCGGCTGGCTTCACGAGACGGACGTCAGCTTCCGGCCCGTCATCTCTCTGGTCGATGCTGGCGGCGCACCCCTGGGGTATGGCGCGATGATCGCCCCGTACGGCAGCGGCGCTATCCTGGTGACCGCAGGCAACGTCGGCAATATCATCGCCTCCTGGGGCACCAGCCTGTCGCCCAACCAAGACCAGATTCCCGCGTTCAAGTTCGCCTATAACGCGATCGCGTGGATGTTCGGCCACAGGGCGGTCGGGCCCGCTGGAACCGGTCCGGGCGCCCCTGTTGCGCAGGCTCCGGTGGACGGCAAGTGGCAGTACCCGCCGCCGGACCGCCTCGACCCCACAGGCGCGGCCATCAATTTCGGCCCAGTCATTGCGTCGCCGGTTCACATCAACGGGCGCGTCCTGGTGCTGACCAGCACGGCGTCTGACGGCGTCGCGCGGCTGGTCTGCCTGGATGCCGAGCCCGAACAGGATCTGTGCGGGCCTAGGGCGGCGGGCTGGACTGTCAGCCCGCTCCCTGACGGGGAGCCGGATGACGGCTGGGTGGATTCCTCGCAGGGCGCGAACTATGACAAGATCTGGGAGGTCGAGG
>JAGPGE010000806.1 GCA_018056145.1 Armatimonadota bacterium | reverse complement strand
GTGCAGAACATTACCCGCTTACCCTGCCGTCTGTTGGGGGAAGGGGCAAAACGGTGACCCGTTGAACAGAAGGGCTTATCTATGTTCACCACGGCAAGCCTTGTCCCTCTCCCCCAACCAGAAGCGCTGCCCGCGCCAGGCAATGAACCTGTCTGCCTTTCGACGGGCCGCTTGGGGTCGCGCGCTGCCCTGCTCTCGGCAAAGAGGACAGCGGGCGGCGTGGGGAGAACTATTGGCCCACTTATTCCCCGCCCCATGGCACTATGTCTGAGCGCACTGTGAGGAGACCAGCTCATGCCCGATGACGCGCACGACCTTACCCGCCGCGACTTTCTCAAGGTCGCAGGCGCTGGCGCCCTCGCCGCCGCTGCCTTCGGCCAGACGGACTTCGCTGGCGCCGCCGATCTGGACCCGGAGAAGAAGATCAGGATCGGTGTGGTTGGCGGCGGTTTCGGCGCCGCCTTTCAATGGCACCTCGACCCCAACTGCATCGTGGAAGCCGTGAGCGACCTGCGGCCCGACCGTCTCGCGCACCTGAAGAACACGTACAAATGCGATAAGGGCTACGAGTCACTCGAAAAGCTGGTCCTTGACCCGAACATCGATGCGGTGGCGGTGTTTACCGAAGCCCCCAACCACGTGCGGCATTGTGTGGAGGTCATGAACCACGACAAGCACTGCATCTGCGCCGTGCCGGTGGGCTGCACGCTGGAGGAACTCCAGTTGCTCAAGGAGACTAAGGAGCGCACCGGCCTGAAGTACATGATGGCCGAGACCAGCTACTACCGCGCGCCCACCATGCTGGCCCGGGAGCTGTGGCAGGACGGCAAGTTTGGCGGCTTCCTTTACTCGGAAGTGGAGTACTACCACAACAACATCGGCCGGGCCGATGATGCCCTGTCCATGTTGGGCGACAAGCGCACCTGGCGTTACGGGTACCCGCCCATGCTCTACCCCACCCATGCCACCTGCTTCCACGTGGGCGTCACCGGCGAGCGCCTCACGCATGTCAGCTGCATAGGCTGGGGCGATGACGAGCCGGCCCTGAAAGACAATGCATACGGCTCACCTTTCGCGAACCAGTCTGCGCTCGCAAGGACCAGCGGCGGGAACATCTGCCGGTTCAACGTCTTCTGGCGGGTCGAAGCGGAGGGCGAGCGGGCCCAGTGGCTGGGCGAGAAAATGAGCATGTACATGGCGGGTTACGGCGACCGTCCCTTCAAGGTGGTGGCGCCCGGGCAGCCGCCCATCACCGCCCCGCCGAACTACCTGCACCTGTTGCCCGAGGCCATGCGCCACGATACGGGGCACGGCAACTCCCACGGCTTCCTCACCCACGAGTTCATCGCGGCCCTGGTCGAGGACCGCGAGCCCGCGGTGGACCTGTACGAGTCCATCGCCATGACCGCGCCCGGAATCGTCGCCATGGAATCCTCACGCCGGGGCGGCGAGCAGCTTCCCGTCCCCGACTTCGACCGCAAATAGGCCCCGGGAGGAGCTATCCGCGCATGGAAGCACCCGCCACTGCGTTCCTGGGCATCGCCGCACTGGCCGCCTGCGCCGCCGTCGCCGCGGATCTCCCGCCCGGAGCCGCTCCGGTGGGCGGCAACTGGGTGTCGGGCCGGGAGATACAGCCCTTCATCCGCCAGTCGCAGGAGGGCGAGGGAGACGCCCGCCTCGTCCTGGCACCCGATCATCCCCGCGATGGCGCATTCCGCGTCACGGTGCAGCCGGGACTGGGAGTCACCGAGTCCGGCGTGCTCCTGGGGCTGACCGACAACCCGGCGCAGGGGCTTTCGCTGTTGTTGGGCGCATTCGCCGAGACTGGCTTCGCCCTGCGCACCGTGGTTGGCGACGTCCTTTGGTCCGACCGTTACGCGCCCTGGGAGCCATACCAGACGTACATTCTGGAGTGCGTCGTCGAGGGCAACCGCGCCCGCGTTCAGATGTTCGACGCGGACACCGCGACGCTCCAGTCCCAGAGCCCTTGGCTGGACCTTCCGGAAGGGGCCCTCGCGGATACGGGCAAGCTGGCGCTGTTCACCCGCGGCGGGGTCGCGCGCTTCTGGTCATCCGGCCGCTGGGAGGAGCCGCTCTCCCCGATCGTATCCGACGCACCCAATCTGCGCCGGCTGGCATCCGGGGAAGACTCGCCGTGGCGCATCGTGGGCCCCGGTAGTTGGAGGTGGACCACCAGCGAGAAGCGGGCGATCCGGCAGTACGCGGTCATCGAGCGCAGTTCCGCGATCCACACGGGTATCCGCGGTGCGGAGCGGTCCTGGGAATGCCGGGTCACGGTGGATCGAGGCGCGGGCGGTGCGGGCATGCTGTTCCGATGCTCGGACGATGCTCAAAAGGGCTTCCTCGCGTGGCTCGGTGGGGTGCCCGGAGACGGGGGCCTCATGCTGTACCGTCTGCCCCTGCAGGCCCTCTGGGGTGGCGCACAGGGCGCGTGGAAGTACGACACCCCGTATACGCTCCGCGCCGAAGCCAAGGACGGTAGGGTCCAGGTGACCCTGCTCGACGACCGGGGTAAGACCGTCATCCAGCAGTCGCCCTGGGTCGCGATGCTAGGGGAGGAACTCGACCGTGAGGGCTCCCTGGGCTTCATGACCTGGCTCGGAACCGCCGAGTTCTGGGGGTTTTCCGAGGAAACCTCCGGCACAGGCCCGGAGACCGCATCGTCCACCAGTTCCCTCGGCGGCTCCTGGCTCGCACTGGGCGACGGCACGTGGACTTGGGCTGATGACCAGCGCACCCGCCTGTCC
>JAGPGE010000080.1 GCA_018056145.1 Armatimonadota bacterium | reverse complement strand
GTATGCCATCGACCTCAGTGCCGCGCAGGGCACGTGGAAGAAGCTCGCGCCCTTGCCGGGTGCGCCCACGGCCTACCCGGGCTTCGCGGCCTGCGGCGGCAAGCTCTATGCCTTCGGGGGCTACCGCACCGACCAGGACCCGCCGTACAATGTGCGAGATGCCTACTGCTACGACCCCACACAGGACAAGTGGACGCCGATCCGCCACATGCCTTTCTCCTGCCGCTGCGTCACTGCCATGGCATACGACGAGCGCCACATTCTGCTCTTCGGGCCGTATATCGCGTCGGCGAGCGATGTGGAATGGCACGGGCATGACTATGGCGTGAGCGGGGCCGCGATCCTGTACGACACGCAACTCGACACGTACACGCCGCTGGAACCCATGCCCCGGGCGCTCACCACCATCAGTTTCGTGCGCAAGGGCGACACGCTGTATGGCGTCGGCGGCGAACTGCTGTATAAGATACGCTCGCCTTACCTGTTCATCGCGAAGGTGAAGCGGACCCGGTAGCTTTCCTGGAGGTTGCAAGATGGCCGACCTGGTGGCGTTTGTGATCTGCTCGGTTGCCATGCGCGATCTGCTGCTCCCCGACTCGTCGGTAGAGCAGGTCGCCACGGGCATGCGCTTCACCGAAGGCCCGGTCTGGGTCCCGGCCGAGAACTGCCTGCTGTTCAGCGACATCCCCGCCAACAGCATCATGCGTTGGGCGCCTGGCGAAGGGGCTTCAACCTGGCGCGAGCCTTCCCACAATGCGAACGGCAACACCCTCGACCTGCAGGGGCGCCTACTCACCTGCGAGCACGGGTCGCGCAGGCTCACCCGCACCGAGCCCGACGGGACGATCACCGTGCTGGCCTCCACGTATGCGGGCAAGAAGCTGAATTCGCCGAACGATGTGGTGGTCAAATCGGACGGGACCATCTGGTTCACCGACCCTCCCTACGGCATTCAGAAGGAGCAGGTTGAGCAGGAGCACAACTACGTGTTTCGTCTGGACCCCGGCGCGACCGAGCCCGTGCCAGTGGCCTCCGATTTCGGCATGCCAAACGGCCTGTGCTTCTCGCCCGATGAGAAGGTGCTGTACATCGCGGATTCCTCGGATCGCCACCACGTCCGCAGGTTCACCGTGAACCCCGACAACACACTGAGCGGGGGCGAGGTGTTCGCGGTCATCGACCAGGGCGTGCCGGATGGAATGCGGTGCGATGAGGAGGGGCGTCTGTACAGCACGGCGGGCGATGGTGTTCACGTTTTCGCGCCTTCCGGGGAGCTTGTGGGCAGGATCCTGACGCCGGAGTCTGCCGCGAACTGCGCTTTCGGCGGCTCCGGTGGTGACACCCTGTACATCACCGCCCGGACAAGTCTCTACTCGGTGCGCCTGGCAACGCGGGGCGCGAAACCACCCAGGCGGGCGAAACCGGAATAGACGCGGATCGCAACACGAAAGGGACTGAGATCATGGCCAATACGGGTGTGGCCTATGCGCGGACAGTGACCAGGTGGGGAGGATGCTTGGTTGTGCTGCTTGCGCTGAGCTCTCACATCTGTGCCGACACTGCCGTCTGGACTGGCGAGGGCGTCCCTCAGCCCCAGCCTGTCACCGGCGACGTGACCCTTGGGGTCTACATCTTCCCCGGCTGGTATCGCGATGCCGGTCGGGGCGATTACCCCTACCGCACCCACGACGAAGACAGCGAATGGCGGCTGGTGGCCCGCAAGCCCGCTCCGCGCCCGCTTCTCGGCTTCTACGATGATTCGCTGCCCGAAGTCAACGACTGGCACATCAAATGGGCGCTGGAGCACGGTATTTCGTTCTTCTGCTTCGACTGGTACTGGAACGCTGGCGAGCACCGGCTCCTGCGCACGCTCGAGCAGGGCTTTCTCAAGGCAAAGTACTGCAACCTGATGAAGTTCTGCATCCACTGGTGCAACCACGGTCTGGACTGGAAGGATCGCGAGTTCAACCGGCCTAAGGACCTAGACTTCCAGACCCCCGCGCTGGTGGAGATGACCGAATACCTCGCGGACAACTACTTCCGCCTGCCCAACTATCTTACCGTGGACGGCCGCCCAGTGCTGGTGATCTGGGACACCCGGCGCATCCTGCAGGCGAACGGCGGCCCGGAAGGCTTCGCGAAGGCTCTGGAAGAGATGAACAGGGTGCTGCGCGACCGGGGCATCGGCGACCTGTACCTCGTGACCATCGGGGACATCCCGGATGCTCAGGCCGCGGGCTTCAGTGCCCGGACAGACTACGGCTGCTACGGCGCGGACTTCGACTCCGAGTTCGAGTGGCGCGGCGGTTATTCGATCCCGTACGAGACGATGATGGCCCATCAGGAATCTCGTTGGCGCGCCGTCTCCAGCGCTGACGGCCTGCCCTACATGCTCTCCATCGGCTCGAACTGGGACAGCCGCCCGAGGGCAGGCGACGCGGCGCCGGTAATCACCGGCAAGACCCCCGAGAAGTTCGCGCAGCAGTGCCGCACCGCCCTGTCGTACATAGACGGGCGCACCAACCTGGCCATCATTGAGGCGTGGAATGAGTGGGGCGAGGGGAGCTTCATCGAGCCGGACAAGGAATGCGGTTTCGGCATGCTCGACGCCGTCCGCGAGACATTCACAGATGCCCCTGAGCAGCATACCGACCTGGTTCCCAGCCCCGATGTGGTTGGCAGTTACAGCGTCCTGATGGGCCAGGAATTGGCGGACGCGCGGGCAATGGAAGAGCAGCCGTACCCCGATCCGCCGCGCCTGCCGCGCAGCGTGAAGTGGGAGATCGATGTGCCCCTGCCGGAAGGCCCCATTGCCAGGGGCTGGGAGTTCGGCGGCGGCTCACCCGAGGGCTGGATGCCCTACCAGGTCGAGCCATTTGCCGTGGCGGAGGGCATTCTGAAGACAACCGCGCTTGGCGACGATCCGCAGCTGATCGTCGACAACGTGGGTGTTCCGGTGGAGGATCTCGACTGCATCGCGCTGCGGCTGAGGACAGCGAAGGGCGTCTCCGCGTGCCAGCTCTTCTGGACCACCCTGTCGGAGCCCTCCATGTCCGCCGATAAGGCAATCGTGTTCAAGCTGGTCCCCGACGGTGAGTGGCACACGTACGTCGTCCGCAAGCAAGTCGAGGGAAAGTGGAGCGGGCCCCTTAAGATCCTGCGCCTGGACATCGGCGGCGCGGGCGACCCGATTGAGCTGGACTGGGTTCGGCTATACCGGCGCGCAGGGTGAGGCGCGCGCACCCGCGAACGCACGCCTTGGTGGCGCTAGCCGAAGCGGCCCATGATGTACTGCTCGGTTCGCTCGTCGGTGGGGGCAGTGAAGACCTGCGCCGTGGGGCCCTCTTCCACCAGCTCACCCAGCAGCATGAATACCGCGCGGTCCGATGCGCGTGCCGCCTGCTGCATATTGTGGGTCACGATGGCGATGGTGTAGGTCTCGCTCAGCGCCCGCATCAGGTCTTCGATGTGCAGCGTCGAATACGGGTCAAGCGCGGAGCAGGGCTCGTCCAGGAGGATCACTTCGGGCTCCACCGCCAGCAGCCGCGCGATGCACAATTGCTGCTGCTCGCCGATCGACAGGTCGAGCGCGGGCATATCCAGTTTGTCGGCCACCTGGTCCCACAGGCCCGCGCCCTTGAGGCTGCGTTCGAGAAGTTCCTCCAGATGATCCCGCCCCACGATCCCGTGGGCATGCGGCCCGAAGAGCACGTTCTCGCGCACGGAGAACGGGAAGGGGTTCGGGCGCTGGAAGACCATCCCGACCCGCTTGCGCAGGGTGACGAGGCTGATCTCCCGGGCATAGATGTTCTGGCCGTCCAGCGTAACCTCGCCCTCCACCCGGGCGCCCTGGACAAGGTCATTCATGCGGTTGAAGGTACGCAGCAGCGTGGACTTCCCGCAGCCTGACGGGCCGATGATGGCGGTGATGCTGCGGGGTTGGACGTCGAGATTAACGTCCTTCAGTGCGTGGAATGACCCGTAGTAGAGGTTCAGGTTGCGTGCGGCCAGCTTGGCCTCGGGACTGGACTGCATGGTTAGCCGAACCTCCCCTCGAGGAAGTCCGCCGTCCGGGTGTCGCGGGGCCGGGTGAACATCTCCGCGGTAGGCTGCCACTCCACCAGTTCGCCCATGAGCACGAAGGCCGTGCGGTCCGTGGCACGCGACGCCTGCTGCACGTTGTGGCTAACAAGGACGATTGTATACCGTTCCTTAAGCGACTGCAGGGCCTGCTCGATCTTCAAGGTGGAGATTGGGTCCAGACCGGAGCAGGGCTCGTCCAGCATTACGATCTCCGGATGAGGCGCGAGCGCGCGCGCGATGCACAGTCGCTGCTGCTGGCCACCTGACAGCCGCAGCGCGGAGTCCCCCAGCCGGTCCTTAACCTCGTCCCACAGGATAGCGTCACGCAGGGCCTGTTCGGCGCGCTCTTCCAGAAGCTGGTGGTCCCTGACACCCGCGATGCGCAGGCCGAAGATCACGTTCTCGAAGACCGTCTTGGGAAGGGGCGTCGGCAGGGCGAACACCACTCCGATGCGCCTGCGCAAGTCGTTCACATCCACCTCGGGCGCGTGGATGTCCTGGCCGTCCACCAGGATTCGCCCCTCGTGCCGGCAACTGGGAACCCGGTCATTCAGGCGGTTGATCATGCGCAGCAGCGTGGTCTTCCCGCTGCCGCTGGGGCCGGTGATTCCCAGGATCTCATTGGCGTAGACGGGCAGGTTGACCGACTTGAGCGCCGGGGCATCGCCGTAGGACACCGACAGGTCCTCGATGGCGATCTTGGGATCGGATGGAACTGGAGTCTCGGCGGATGGCATGGAGTTGGCCGCGCCTGTTCCTTTCACGTGACTTTCGCCCGGAAGCGAACCATGATCATGTTGGCGATGGTGTTGACCATCAGGATTACGATGATCAGCACCGCCGCGGTCCCGTAGGCATGCGGCATGGACAGCCCCTCGCGGGCGAGAATGTAGAAATGGACCGCCATGGTTCGGGTGGGGCTGAAGACGGACAGAGGCAGGCGCAGTGCTGTGCCCGCGGTGAAGATGACGGCAGCAGTCTCGCCCACGCAGCGCCCGATGCTCAGCACCACACCGGTCATGATGCCCGGCAGTGCGACGGGGAGCACCACCCGGGTCACCGTCTGCCATGCGGTGGCGCCCGCTGCGAAGGACACCTCGCGATACGACGCCGGAACTGCCCGGATCGCTTCCTCGGCGGTGCGGATGATGGTTGGCAGGACCATGATCGCCAGGGTCAGGCCACCGGACAGGACGGACCAGCCCATCTTCAGGTAGATCACGAAGAAGATGAACCCGAACAGGCCGAAAATGATGGATGGCACCCCGGCGAGGCACTCGACACCGAAACGGATCACTTTCGCGAGGCGACCGGCCTGGGTGTACTCGGTCAGGTAGATGGCGGTGCCGACGCCCAGCGGCGTTGCCATGAGCAGAGCGACGAGCGTCAGCAGAACCGTTCCGACGATGGTGGGGAAGATCCCGCCTGCCCGGCCCATGCGCTCCGGGGATTCCAGCAGGAAACTGGGGCTGAGCATGGGCAGGCCCTTGGCCAGAACCAGCACGATGATCCCCGCTAGGACGGTGAGGGCCAGGCCGGCGCAGGCCCAGAGACCAACAACCGCTAGGCGGTGGGTTGTCTCCGGGTTCAGGCGCAGGCGCGCGGTGTGTCCGTCACTCGCGACCATCAGCGCTCACCCCGCCTTCGTGCTCGCAGGCTGGCGAGGGTGTTCAGGATCATGATGAAGACGAAGAGAACCACGCCCGTGGCGAACAATGCCTCGCGATGCTCTCCTGCTGCATAAGCCATCTCGAGAGCGATATTGCTGGTGAGGGTGCGGGCGGGGTCCAGGGGGCTTACCGGAAGCTGAGCCGCGTTACCCACCACCATGATTACCGCCATCGTCTCGCCGATCGCCCGGCCCATACCAAGAACCAGGGCCGCTGTGATCCCGCCACGGGCTGCCGGAAGAACCACGCGGGTGATTGCCTGCCACTGGGTGAGGCCCAGCGCCAGGGCCCCTTCGCGGTAGGTGTTCGGGACCGCTTCCAGGGCATCCTGGGAGATGCTGATCACCGTGGGCAGGACCATGACCCCCAAGATCACGGTGGCCGCCAGCACGGACAGGCCCGGGCCACCCAGGGTCTCGCGTATCAGGGGCACCAGGACGATAATCCCCACGAAGCCGTAGACAACCGAGGGGATGCCGGCAAGAAGCTGGATAGCAGGGCGCATGAGGTCGGCAACCCGTCTTGGCGCAATCTCGACCAGGAACACGGAGCACGCCACGCCCAGGGGCCCTGCAATGATGAGCGAGCCGATGGTCACCCAGATCGAGCCGAGGACCATCGGGAAAATGCCGAAGTGGCCCTTCGTCGGGGCCCATGTGTTGCCGAACAGAAAGGAGATCGGCCCCTCCCGCGCAATGATTGGCGTGCCCTCGATGAAGACGAAAAGGGCGATGAGGCCGAGCATGCTCACAGACGAAAGCGCCGAGACCAGCAGCAGCTTTTCGATGATGAACTCCCTTGTCCTCACTGAGCATCGCCTGACTTCACGGGGATGTACCCCTCCTCGGCGACGATCTCCTGGCACTCGGGGAGGCGAACGTAGTCCAGGTAGGCTTTCGCAGCGGGGGAAGGCGGCCCCTTGGTCAGCAGCAGGAAAGGCCGGCAGATCTGGTATTCACCGGCTTCAACCGTCTCGTGCGTGGGTTTGACGCCGTCCAGTGTCACTGCGGTCACCTCCGGCGTGACCATTCCCAGGGACACGTAGGCGATGGCATTTCGGTCTGCAGCGACAATGGTGCGGGCCGCGCCTGTGGAGTCCTGGACGATGGCGTCCGCTGCGATCTGGACATCCTCGCCCATGACCATCTCCTCGAAGGCGCTGCGTGTGCCAGAGCCCTCTTCGCGTGTGATGCAGGTGATGCGAGCGGGGCGACCGCCGATCTCATCCCAACTGCGGATACGGCCCGAGAAGATGTCGCGCGCCTGCTCGGTCGTCATCTCATGCACCGGATTGTCCGGGTGCACGATCAGCGCGATTGCGTCTTTCGCCATGAGGAAACGGGTGAGGCCGGTCTCGTCAGGCTTCAGTTCTCGGGAGGACATGCCGATCGCCGCGGCTCCGGACTGGACCGCGCTGATCCCCGCCGAACTCCCGCCGCCCTGAACGTTGATCTGGCTGCCGGGGTGCTCCGCCATGTACTTGTCAGCCAGCATCTCGGCCACGGGCTGCACAGACGTCGAACCCGCGATGGTCAAGCCGCCGGCCTGCGGGTTGTGGCAGCCCGCAAGCGCCACAATGGCCATGCCCGCCGCTACCGTGAGGCTCAGCCCGGCGCGAGCCCGGTGCATGGCCACCCCAGGTCTACTCCTCATGATCTACCTGTTCCTCCGGCGTTTCCTCAGGTCCGGGTTCGGTCGGCGGGGCACCGTGTTCGCGCTTCCATTCTTCGGTGCGCCACGGGCGCAGCGAACCCGTCTCCGCGTAGGCGATGCGCTCGATGATGTTCTTGGTATGGTCGCCGAGGCGCTCGAGATACCGCGCCACGAACATCATCTCGCTCGCCTGGTGGACGACCCGCGGCTCCCTTTCCATCCACTCCAGCAACTGGGAGTAGACGCGCTTGTAGATACGGTCAACTTCCTTGTCGCGGTCCCGCACGCTCTTGCCGAAGACCACATCGCGGGTGACGTATGTCTTGAGGGCATCGCGGATCATGCCCTCGACGATGCGGCCCATCTCCGGGATGTCCTCAAGGGGTGCGAAGTAGGGGTCTCCGGCCAGCCGCATGGCGCACTGGGCGATGTCCGAAGCATAGTCGCCGACCCGTTCCAGGTCCGTGGTCGCCTTGAGCACGCTGGCGACCCGCCGAAGATCGGAGGCCACCGGCTGCTGCAGCGCTAGCAACCTCATGGCGCTCTGCTCGATCTCATCGTCGAGCTGATTCGCCACCTCGTCGCGGTCACGCACATTCCGGGCCAGCGCCTCATCCTGCCGGACAAGGGCGTCCATGGCATCGTGCAGCATGGAGGCCACGAATTCTCCCATGCGCAGGACCGTGCCATCGAGCTTCTCGAGCTCGACGTCGAAGGTGTGCCTGACTGAGTCCATCTCGCACCTCCCGCGAACGTCATTACCCACGCATAGAAAGAGGTTGCGGCAGCTGCGGACAGCCACAGCCATCGCAAGAGGCTCCGCGCCCCAGCGATCGGGTCGACATCGGATCGTGCAGATACCCAGAGCGTCCTGCAGCGTGGTTCGAGGACAGCCACGCGCCCTGTCTCCGCCCGCCGGGACAAGGCGCCAGCCGAAGCATACCGTATCCTGCATTTTCCCTCAACCGGTGGGTGCGCCGCGAGAGCCAGGCGAACGGTGTTGGAGGGCGAATGCGGCTGATGGGCGAAGTCGGTCGCGTCGCCGCGATGACGGGGGCCGACTGGCAGTGCAATCCTCGACCACTCGCGTCCGCTAGGGGTTGATGCGCAATGAGCGCGAACACCGTTCTTGCGCTTGCATGGTACTGGCCGTGGCCGCCTCGGCGGCTCTGGAAGTGGTGGTTGACACGGAGTTTGGTGGACCGGGCCGGACCTTCGAAGACGTCAGGCTTGGCAAAGGCATCCGCGTGACGGTTTCGCTGCCCGAAGGTTGGTCTGACAATGGCGGCTGGAAAGACTCCGTCGCGGCCAGCTACACGCCCGTGGCCGAAGACGGGCGCGGTGGGCCTGTACTGTTACCTCTCGGGCGACGGCTCCATGGACTGCAGGGAGTGCGCCTGATCAGGTTCTCCGAGGAGGACCTGATCATCGAGACCAGAGACCGGCACCGAGAAGCCGGGTAGGGCCCGACGTCCGTGCATCGTCGCCTGGTATACCGAGAAAGGACCTATGACAATGCCAGACTCACATCGCCCGGGTGCACGCACAGCCACCCGCCGCACTCGCAGGTCCGTGCCCCTCGCGTGGAGCCGGAAGTCCGCGCCCTGGTGCTCGCGATTCGCAAGGCGCGCATCGTCCAGCACGAATGTGTGGGTCCTCCAGTCTTGCGTGTCGGTGCGCGGGCACGGCGGCGCTGGCTTGAATGCGCCCTTCACGGGGGCGTTCTCGTCCCAGGAGTCGTAGTGCAACTCGAAAGGATCAGTGCCCTCGTCCAGGTACTCCACTTCCACCTCGACGCTCTCGCGCGTATCGAACACGTACGCGTCGGCCACCGCGAAGTAAATGAACGCCTGCTCGTTTCCCGCGGCGATGTTCGTGCGGCGGTGGTCACCTTCCGGGATGCCCTGGATGAACGGGAGCGTGATGCCTTGCCCGGTGCAGCGCTGTCCGAGAAGCAGGAATGGGCCACTGGGCGGCTTTCCCGGCGTTGCAGGCTGCAGCCTCTCGGGCGCGGGGCCGGTGCGTGCGAACAGGTACGGCTCCACCAGGCTGTTGGGGCGTGCGCTGGCCACAGCGACCAAATTCCAGCCGCCGAACACCAGGAAAGGCGACAGGCAGCGCTCGCCCGAAGTCCAGATGCGTCCCGCCGGCCAGCCATTCACGTAGACAAGGTTGAGCGTTCCGCCCTGCCCCCACAGTGCGCCCATGTGGTTCAGCCGCAGCCAGATGTCCGCCCCCTGCCAGTCCGCGGGGATGAACACCAGCCGCCGGTAGATCGCCCACGAGTTGTTCCGCCGCACCTGTTCGTCGAACCGGACCGGTGTGGCTACCCTCTGCCAGCCGCCATCCCAGACAGAGGGCGTCACCGCCTCCGTGTCAAGATTGTCATTGCGCTCGGCGCCGCCAACCAGCGCCTGGCTGTCGCGGGTGAGGGACACCTTCCACTCGCCATTGAGGTCCATCAGGCGAGTGCGGGGCCAGGCGTCTGTCTGGAAGGCGGGAGCGCCATTCACGAATACGCGGATGCGGACCGGCTCCGCCGGGACCCCCGTGCAGGAATAGTCGAAGCTCCTCACCACCGCGCACGCTGGGACTTCGCGCCCGCCTTCGGTGAACCGCCTGAGGGGGGAGTTCGGGTCCTCCAGGTCGGACAGCGAAATGCCTTCCAGCCGGCAGGAATGCTCCCCGCACACCTGCTCGCCGGTGACGCTGATGGTGAGACCAACCGGCTGGAGCGAGTTGTTCACACAGGTCACCGTGAGCCGCGCAGCCTTCCCCGGGTCCACTCCGCGCAGGGCGTCGGGGCCCGGCCGGTTCAGGTCGAAAGCGTACAGAACTGTGAGCGGCTCCATGACCCGCAGGCGCCCGGCGGTCGTGCGCGCGAAGCTCCCTGCACGCAGCGTGGCCTTCAGCGGGTAGTTGCGACCGAAGATCCCCGGCGGGACGCGGACAGTGAACTCCGCCGTGAATCGGGCCTGTGCAGGCACCGCGACCGGCTCGACCGGTTCCCACCCGGCGGGCAGGGACAGAGACAATTCGCCTTTTGCCGGTTCCTGCTGACAGACTTCGACGCCGACCCGCACCGCCTTGCCGGGCTCTGCAAGCGGCGGCAGATCAAAGGTAAGTGCTGGCCCGGTGAAGACCTCCAGCGCAAAGCATGTGGGGTCGGGGACCGAGACCTGAACGAAGCGACCGGACACCTGCGGCGCGACGTCCAGGACCCCTTCAGGGCCATGGAGCCGCGCTTGCGGATTGGTCAGGCGCGTGGGGACCCGGACCGTCACCGGCCCCGGTTCCCCGTGATCGCCGGCGAAGCGCTTCCCAAAGTACCCCGTCCGGCTGCGCGGGTACCACTGGCCCAGCGTCACCTCGCGTTCACCGCCGGCATGGGTCACCGCCACAAGGGGGCCGGGGAAACGGCAGGGCACCCATGCGTCGCCCTCGCGCATCTCGGCGATCTCATCGGACCAATCCGAGTCGATCACGGCCTCCTCGAAGCCCACGCGGAAGTCGTAGTAACAGCGCCACTGGGTCTCGTGGAAGCGATACCGATGAAGGAGTTCGCCGGGCGGGCTTTCGGCTTCGCGCACCCCGGGGTTGAAGCACCAGGACGGGCCGCCGCCGTGGAACCCGTACCCCATCCCCACTCCGTATGTCCAGAAGTCGTCGTCAGACATGCTGGGCATCTGCAGGGCGGCGTGCCCGGGGAGAGTGTAGCGGAACAGGATGGGTAGCAGCTCGGCGTCTGCAGGCGGGTTGTGTCTCGCGACGAGGTTCGCCGCTTCGAAGAAGTGCGCCGTCGATGTGAGGAACTCGGGCATGAAGAAGTCGGCGCAATGTTCAGCGCGCAAGATGAACCGCCGGTTGATCTCGCGACAGCGGTCGCGGATCGCCCGGTACATCGCTTTGAAGTAATGCGGCACTTCGTTGGGGCGGATTCCTTCCGGCGCGTTGTAACACGGACCGGCGAGACTGACGCTGGTCGTCGCTGCGGTGTCGAAGTGGATCTCATCGATGCCGAAGTCCCGTACCCACCGCTGGGCCTCACCGATCCGCGCGCGCCACAGATCGCTGTCGAAGGGCGCGGGCATCATGTCCCGAAAGCCCTCGGCGAAACTGCCGTCGCGCCGCCCCAGCGTCCATCGCCCGGCGTAGTCCGCGTAGTTCGGACGGCCCATGAGCGGGGCGCGGTCAAAGGTGAACAGCGCGGGCGAGCCGCCCAGTTCGCGAATGCGCGTGAAGGCATCCTCCAGGTCCAGCGCTGACCCGCGCATACCATCCCAGCCCTCTGGGATCGAGGTGTTTAGCGACTTCATCAGGTAGGAAGCGTGAATCGGCGCTTGCTGTTGAACCTCGAACAGCTTGCCCACGTCGCTATCGTCCGCATGGTGGGCCAGCCAGCACTGGGCGGTGGGCATTTCACGCACAGACTGGGGCGGGTCCAGCGGCCCGAAGGCGGCCTGCGCAAAGGGGCGGTAAAGATCGGCGCCCGCGCGCCAGTCCCCTTCATGCCCTGCCATCTGCACCCACGGGGTGGTCCACTGGTCGCCCGCCCTGGCGATCCAGCAACCGGTGAAGGCAATCCCGAATGCGCTGCGCCCGTCCTCCTCGCGCCCGATGAAGAGGTCTTTGCAGTAGCCGTAGCTGTCCAGGCACCCCACGTAGAGGCCCTGCGTTGCGTCATGCAGGTCGAGCCACTGCATGTACAGGAAATCGGGGTATGCCTGCCGGATAGTCTGCCCAAGCGCGAACCCGTTTGCCCTGAACCGCGCCCCAAGAGTATGCGGCCAGGTGAACCAGTCGTCTTGAGGGTCGCCAAGCTCGACCCCGCGGATCACCGGCAGGCGGATGGTGTCCACCAGAACGGCGCCTGTCAGA
>JAGPGE010000805.1 GCA_018056145.1 Armatimonadota bacterium | reverse complement strand
ATCGCCAACGACGGCCCCGAAGCCAACGACCTCTTCCGCGCCTGCCTGCCTGAATATGCCCGTCTGCTCGCCCCCGGCTGCTGCTGCTGCTGCTGCTGCTGCGGCGGCGGCGGCCCTGACCCGCAGTTCGCGCGTTGGTCGATGTGGATCGACGCGCAGCCGGGACTCGACTTCAAGCAGATGGTGGTTTGGGACAAGGGACCTATCGGCATGGGCTGGCACTACCGCAGAAGCTATGAAACCGTGCTCGTGGCGCAGAAGCCCGGCGCGGCCTGCCGCTGGTTCGACGAGACGAACGCGGTGGAGAATATCCTGCGCCCCGGAGAGTTCGGCATCCGCAAGGTCATTCCGCGGGAGCACCAGCACCCGACTGAAAAGCCCTGGCAACTCGCCGCGCGTTTCATCAGCCTGCACACCGAACCGGGCGACCTCGTGATTGACCCGTTCTGCGGGAGCGGGAGTACGTTGGAAGCCTGCGTCCGCATGGGCAGACAGTTCATCGGTATCGACATTGATGCGCACTGGGCAGAGCACGCCCGGCAACGGGTAGCGAGCGCACAGGCGCAACCGTCCCTCTTTGCCGCAGAGCCGGACACCTACGCCCAGCGCAACTATCAGCCGCAACTCGCGCTTGTGTGACAGCACAACAAACGCTCCACAAGTTGACATTCATTGTCCTTTATGGTATAAGTGAATCTGCGCTAGGCCCGGTTTCGCGAACCAGGCGACGAAGGGACTTCTCCGCCCTGCGCAAGTGCGGCGCTCGGCCCGCGTGACGGGACAACCAGGAGAAGCGGTCTCGGGAGAAAGACGGCGCCGATACTCAGTGGCCGTCTTTTCGTGTCTTGAAGCAACTCACCGCAATCCCGACCGCGGGCCGGCGCGCACCACATCGACGGAGAGCAGCCCCGGAGAGACTGCCCTGACTGGCGTACCCACACCTCACGGTCATGGGCAACCAAATCCGAAACACCCTCTATCTCAACGCGACCACAGCACCCAGCGAGGAAGACCTCTGCTGGCACCCTCTTGTGTACGTCGGCACCTGGGCCGGAATGCAACAGGAACGCTTCCAGATTACCGCGTCACAGACACGCGAGATGCTGGAGCACTTCGAGGCCGGTATCCCCACGAATATCGGCGTGCCGATCAACGAGATCAACCATAAGCACGTCGATGGCGCCCTTGGCTACGTGCGCAAGGCGCGCCTGGATGCGAACGGCAACTTCTGGGGCGGCATCCAGTGGACCGAGAGAGGCAAGCAGTTCATCGACAGCGGTGAATTCCCGTTCCTCTCCGCAGTATTCGTCCACAATGGCCCCGGCGAAGACCCCTGGCCCACAGCCCACAACTTCATCCGCCGCGTCTCGCTCACCGACGAACCCCTCTTCTACACGCAACCAACCATCGGCGCCGGCGTCATCAGCGCCTCCATGTACAGACCCATCGATGACACACCAGATACACCAAACGGAGGTCAGGTCGCTATGACCCGTGAGGAAGCACGAGCCAAGATCACGGAGGCCCACGGTGAGCTTACCGATGAGCAGTGGGCAGCCGTTACCGAGGGCGTAGCCGAAGACGGCTTCGAGAAGTTCGTCTCGGAATACGCCGGGCACACTTTCGACGCTCCCGCAGACGCGACGCCGGAGGCCCCGGCAGATACCGCTCCCGAGCCTGCCGCAACCGCGCCCCCCGTCATCGACTTCGCCGCGATCCAGGCTGGTATCGCCGCCGCGATTGAGGCTGCGATCAAGCCCCTTGCCGATGCGGTCGGAGCAATGCAGGAGCCGCCCGCCACGGACCCCGCAGTGGATGAGCTTGCAGGGGTCGCGGCCAGTATGCAGGGCCGCCTGGAAGCTGTGGAACGCGAGAATGCGGAGCACAAGCGCAAGGAGTTTGCCGCGGAGATCGCCGCGAGCATGAGCGGCACCGACATGACGGTGGCCGCGAGTGCCGTGGAGCTTCTGACCGCGCTGAAATTCGACCCTTCTCCCGAGACCGCGGACGCCCTGATCGAGCACGTCCGCGCCAACAAGGGCCTGGCGATGCACCCCACCGGCCAGATTGCCGCGAGTATGGGAGCCGCGCCCGCCGAGGGCCAGACGGACGAAGAGTGGTTCGCGGCCCAGCCGCTGCCCAGCTTCTCCAGGGAGAGCATCCGCACCATTTCGGCTCGCAAGGGTATCAGCCTGCGCGCGGCCTTCAACGAGTACATCTACCCGGCCAGCTAGGAGGCTGTCGAGAATGGCGAAGGTTTACGTCTCCGACGTACAGACGCCGAACGAGATCCACGCCATCTGCGGTGAGGCGATCACGCAGGGTGACATGGTGGCAATCGGCTCCGCAGACGGCAAGTTCTACAAGGCGAACGCGATCACTGGCGCGACGCAGCAGGCCCCTTGCGTGGGCATTGCGGAGATCGACGGCGCGAGTGGCGACATGATCAGCGCGAAGCGCGTGGGCCGCGTCGAGGGCGCCGCTGATCTCACCCCCGGTCAGCCCGTGTACCTGGGCGAGACAGACGGTGCAGTGACTGCTACTGAGCCATCGACTTCCGGCGACGTGGTGCAGGTCGTCGGCGTCGCAATCAGCGCCACCTCGTTCCTGCTCAACGTCATCGACGACTACACCACCGTATCCGGTTAGCCATAACGGGTGAAAGGAGTTTCAGATGGCCAACTACGGCTACCTGACCAGCGACGAAGTCATTGCCCTCCAGACGATCCTGAACCAGGGCGTAGACCGCTACAACCAGGAAGACAGGAACTGGAAGGC
>JAGPGE010000079.1 GCA_018056145.1 Armatimonadota bacterium | reverse complement strand
CCAGTGGTACGCGGTGCATCTCATGGGGCAGCGAACGGGTTACGCCTACCGCAATGTGCAGATCGTGAAGGACGCGGAGGGCAACCCGCGTCTTGTGGTGGAGCAGAAGGTGCAGTCACGGGTGAAGCTGGCGGGTCTCGCCCAGGATCTGTCCATTGAGAGCCTGATCACCGCGGTCTACGATACGAACCTGAACCCGCTGTCCCTCGGCGTCCGCAGCGATGAGTTCGGACGCATGCGGCAAGTCACGGCGCATGTGGTTGACGGGGCGATTGAGGTCCACACCCGCGCCGGCGCCACCGAGAACACCACCAGCTTTCCCCTCCCAGAGGACTTCGGCAGCGACCTCGACCTCATGCTCGCCATCCTGCGCGGCGAGGCGAAAGTCGGCTACCGCACGGAGTTCGTGACCTTCGAGCCCGATCTCTCCCGCTGCGACCGGCATGTGATGTGGATCACCGAGGAGCGCACCCTTGAGGATGGGCGCCAGGCCTTCGTGGTGCACTCCCACGGCGAGGCGCTGCCCCTCGAGGTGGTCAGCGTCATCGCCAACGACGGCGACCTGATCTCCTTCTCAACCCCGTCCCTGCTGCAGCTTGAGGTGGTTCAGACCACCGAGCAGGAAGCCCTGAAGGCCGCCGCGCCCCTGGTGCTCTCAAGCGAAATCCAGGCCAACCTGCGCGTGGACAACCCCCGTGCGCTCTCCATGCTCAAGGTCCGCCTAGACAGGCCCGGCGGGATCCCGCTCATGGAGTTGCCCAGCACGGTGCGGCAAGAGGCGACCCCCAACGGTGAAGGGCTGCTCCTCACCGTGCGCCGCCACAAGGTCAAGCCCTCCGGCGCCACATTCCCCATGCATGACGAACAGTTCGCCCCGTACTTCCAGCCTTCAGACCTGTTCCAGCCGCGGGATCCGGTGATCCTTGAGACCGCGCGGGAGATCGTGGGGCAGGAGACCGACGCGCAGTTAGCCGCCGAGAAGATCGTCCAGTGGGTGTACCGCAGGCTTCACAAGGTGAACAGCGAGCCGCGGCTCATCTCGGCGACTGAGATCATGGAGCAGATGAGCGGCGACTGCACCGAGCATGCGATCCTCTGCGCATCACTGTGCGGTGCGGTGGGAATCCCAGCCCGCATGGTCACCGGCATCGCCCACGCCCGGGGCAGCTTCTTCTACCATGCCTGGAATGAGATCTACGTGGGCCAGTGGGTGGAAATGGACCCGGCCTGGGGCGAGAACGCCGTGGACGCCGGCCACATCCGCATGGCATCCGGCCCGGTGGACATGTCAGCACTGGCCAACATGGCTCTGGCCGCCGGGCGAAATCTCGGCGCGCTGAAGGTTCATGTGATCGAATACGCGCTGGACGATGGTCCCGTGATCCAGACTGATGAGAGCAGGTGAAACCGTGAAACCGTGTTTCTCGACGCTGGGCTGCCCCGGCTGGTCGGTGGAGAGAGTCCTGCAGGCGATCGGCGAGTGGGGCTACGAAGGCATCGAACTGCGCGGCCTTGAGAACGAAATGAGTCTGCCCGACAGCCCACACCTGGCGCCGGGTTCGACATTCCTCACCCGGCTCGCCGAGAGCGGCTGCGACCTGGTGGTGCTGGGCAGCTCAGCGTCCTTCGCGCGGACCGACGCCGCGGAGAAGGAGTGTGAGGCCTACGTGCGCCTGGCCGCCGCGACCGGGGCGCCGATCGTGCGCGTCTTCGGGGGCGGACTGCCCGAAGACGCTTCCCGCCAGCACGCCGTCGAACTGCTGGCCCCGAGTCTGCGCAGGATGTGCGATCTCGCCGGGGCAATGGGCGTGACCATCGGGCTCGAAACCCATGACGCCTGGTGCCGCGGCGACGAGTGCGCCCTCATCCTGGATGCCGTGGATCATCCCGCGCTGGGGATCGTCTGGGATGCCCACCACTCCATCCGCCACGGGGAGACACCCGACCAGACCCTGCGGGCCGTCGGAGACAGGATCATCCACGTGCACCTGAAGGACGGTTTCTGGCAGGACGGCAAGGCGCGCTATACCCTCTTTGGCGAAGGCGACCTGCCATTGCGCCAAGTCCTGCAGTGTCTGAAGAACGCGGGCTACAAGGGCTACCTGTCACTGGAGTGGGAGAAGAAATGGCACCCGGAACTCCAGGGACCTGAAGTCGCATTTCCCCAGTATGCGTCTAAGCTCAAGGAGATGCTTGCTGATCTGAAATGACGGGCGACGCTGTCCCGGTCCTGCGAGGTAGTGACGTGGACATGAGCCGAAGACCGTTTTCCCTCAGCCTGATTCTGATTGCCGGCGCCCTGCTGGTGTCATCCCCGCCGTTCGCGGCAGACGAGAACCCGGCTACGGAACTTCCCCCCGGCACGGTTCGTGGGATCCCTGTGCTTGGCCGAATCTGGTGGCGCGACGTGGACCTGAGCAATGCGCAGATCCGCGTTTACGCCGACCCGCAAAGACAGAAGCTGGTCGAGAGCTACCCCTCCGGCGGCCCGAAGGGGCATTTCGTGCTGTCCCTGGACCCGGGCACCTACTACGTGATGGCCTTCGTGGATGCCGACGGTGATAAGATGGCCGGGCCCGGCGACGGCATCGGCTTCTATGGCGTCAATGACGCGCGCACGAAGCCCCAGCCGTTCCGGGTGGATGCGGGTTCTGCCGCCATGAGCATGACCATCCCGATCGTCTTCGAGATCGCCGATGATGGGCGCGGGCTGATCCCCGTGGCCGCCCAGTTGCCCGCCCCTTACGCCGCCGAGCACGAGAGCCGCATCGCTGGCAAGGCCATCGGGCGCTTCTCTGAGGACTCCCAGGCATACGCGGTTCTGGTGCCCATCCATCCCCGGGTCCCGCCCCGTGCGGCGCCGATCCAAAGAGACGGGTCCTTCGAACTGCGCGGGCTGTCCGGCGCCTACCACCTGGTAGGCATCGAGAACTTCAACCAATCCGGGGCCATGGATGCGGGAGACTTCATGGCGGTCTACGGGTACGAGCAGGTCATGGGGCCTTCCGCGCCGCTGCTTGAGGTGCCGGACGGGCAGGACGTGACCGGCATCGAGCTGCGCTTCGACTGGGTGCTGCCACGCGATGGCCGCCTGCGCTCCGGCGACGGGACGATCCTCGGCCCGCGCATGAACCTGGGCGATCTCCCCGCGGTCGTCTGCGGCACGGTCACCCGCGATGGCGAACCCGTTCCCGGCGCTCTGGTGGACCTCTATGCGGACGAGGCACTCACCGAGCGCCATTACACCACGCGTGCCGGGGAGGATGGCGCCTTCTGCTTCGGCGTGCGCCCGGGAGCGTATTTCGTGATGGCCACCGCGGACCACGACGGCGACGGCGTCGCCGGACCCGGCGACCATGTGGCCTACCTGGGCTCCACCGCCGAGAAGCCCGCCATGGACTGGCTCAACACCGGCCCCGCGGAGATCGTGACAGGGATCGAACTCGCCATCCTGTATCAGGTGAACGGCGACCGATCCACGAGCCTCATCACGAAGCCTGAGCCCGCGGCGCCGGAGGAAGCCCAGCCGGCAGCCGAGGAAACCCAACCAGCACCCGCCGAACCCGCACCCGCGCAATAGCGTCAGGGCGCGGGTTCGCGCCGTCCCGCCACTTCACGCGTCCACCGATTCGGAGGCCCGCTGCCATGCTCTACGATGCCGCCCGACAGGAAGCCCGTGCCATTTCCAGCGCATCGCTCGCGGTCCCCATGCCTCCGGCCGCCTGGGAGGAAACCCGCGAAACCCGCCGGGCGCAGTGGCTCGAAATGCTGGGCCTCTCCCCTCTGCCCGAACGCGCGCCCATCGAGGCGACCATCACCGGCACCCTGGACCGCGGCGACTACGTGGTGGACAAGATCCACTTCCAGCCCGTGCCGGGCGCCTTCGTGACGGGCAACATTTACCGCCCGGCCGAAACGCAGGGGAAACTCCCGGCGGTCCTGTATCTGTGCGGACACACCAAGGGTAAGGTCAACGCCCCGTATCAGGCCAACCCCCGCTGGTTCGGGCAGCACGGGTATGTCGCGCTGGTGCTTGACCCAATCCAGCTTGGCGAGTGCCAGGGGTTCCACGCGGGTACGTACAGCGGCAAGAACTGGGACTGGATCAGCCGCGGGTACACGCCCGCGGGCACTGAAGTGTGGATCGCCATGCGCGCGCTGGACTATCTCCAGGAACGCGCCGATGTCGACCCCGAATTGCTCGGGGTCACCGGTCTGAGCGGCGGCGGGGTCATCTCCTGGTGTCTGGGAGCCGCGGATGAGCGCGTGAGGTGTGTGGTCCCTGTCTGCCAAACCGGAACCATCGAGCATGTGATCACTGACCGGGCCACCGACGGCCATTGCGACTGCGCGTTTTTCATCAACTACTACCGCTGGTGCCAGCCGGACATCGGCGCCCTCATCGCCCCGCGTCCCCTGCTTGTGGCGGCGGGCACGGAGGATATACTCTGGCGGCCGTACGCCTTCCGCGACGCCTGCCACCGCATCAAGCACCAGTACGCGGCCCTGGGCGCGGCCGACAAGATGGACCTGGTCGAGGACCTCACGCCCCACGGTTACACGCCGAAGCTGCGCAAGGCCATCTTCGAGTGGTTCAACAGGCACCTGAAGGGTGACAACTCGCCGGTCACCGACGACGTCACGGACTTCGTGGAGCCCGAGGAGAACCTGCTGGTGTTCGGGGGCAAGCTGCCGGAAAACGACCGGATGAAGGAGATCGACCGGATCCTGGTATCCAGGGAGACGGTCGCCTTGCCCGAGAGCGAGGCCGGCTGGCTGGCGCACCGCGAGACGGCGCTGGCCAAGCTCCGATCCGTAACCTTCCGGCATGTGCCGGAAGTCCTCACGCCCCGGGTACTGGAGTTCCGGTCCGATGGCGCGGAGCGTTCCCGCACGGAACCGGGCGTCGGCACGGCATACGGGTCCTGGACCTTCGAGACCCGCGATGGCCTTTCGCTCAGCCTGCGCACCGCTCTGCCGGAGAACGCGGACTGGCCGGTCCCGCTGGTCGCATACGCGCTGCAGCAGGATGCGAAGTCCGGCTTCTGCGGCGGCGGATCCTCGCGCCCAGGCGTGACGCGTGGAGTGGGGACGGTGGGCGTCGAGGTGCGCAATACGGCCGCCACATCAGTGGGGCCCGGATACCTGTGGACCTTGCGCCGCGTCTACCCGCTTCTCGGCCAGACGCTACCGGAGCGCCAGGTATGCGATCTGCTTGCCGGCATCGCGCTCATGCGGGCGCAGGCGCTGGCCGGAGAGGTGTGCCTGTTCGGACAGGGGCATACCGCAGCCCTGGCCATCTATGCGGCCGTGCTGGACGAGAGCATCCGCGAGGTGATCCTGGCCGGCCCACCGGAAAGCCACGAGGACCCGCAGGCGCCTGAGTTCCTGGGCATCCTGCGCTTTGGCGATCTGCCGCAGAACCTGGCGCTCGTGTACCCTCGTCCGATCACCTTCATCGGTGAGATCCCGCCCGCGTACCAGTGGACCGTGGACTGCTACGCCCGGCTGGGCGCGGCGGACAGGATACGGGTTTTGGAGAACGTCGGGAACTGGAGCCCGGCGGGTTAGGGCCAGACGCCCTTTTGAACTCGTCCTTGCCTGACATCCGCGATCAGGCCCGGAATGTCGGCGCCGTCCAGCCGACAGGGCCCCGCACCCTGCGCCATCACGAAAAGCGCTGCATTTCAGCCGCCGCTCAGGGAATCTGGTCCTGCAGCGGCGGCTTCTGCTTCGCCGGTATGATCGGGTCATAGCTGCGCCCCGCAAGGCGCTCGTCCAGCTCCCTGCGCGCGTCCGCCAGCAGCGTCTCGTCAGTGAGCAGGTCCCACACCGTGAGCCCAAGCGCCTTGATGGCCACCGCGAGGCCCTTCATCGCGGCGGGGAGCGTCGCCTGCTGGTGGATCAGGTGATGGTGGCCCGGCGTGCGCTGGGCCCAGCAGGCCACCGAGAGCACAGCCAGGGGCGCGATCCAGCTCACATTCGCCTCGTCGCTGGATGCGAAGCCCTTGCTGGTGCTGATCTCCCCCACGGAATCCGCAAAGTCCCCCGACACACCCAGGTCGCGCGCGAGTTGCAGATCATCCGGACCGAAATCGGGAGGCCCTACCGTGCGCAGGTTCGCGTCAAGGGCCCTCGCCAGGCTATCATTGGGCAGGCGGTCGTAGACTGCCGTGAGTATGCGGCGCTTCATGGTTGTGCCGCTGGCCATCGCCGCGCCCCGTGCGCAATGGTGAACCCGGGTGCTGATGTCCGCCACCTGGTCCCGGTTCTCACCACGGATGTAATACCAGCTCCGGGCGTACGCAGGCACCACGTTCGGGGCCTTGCCGCCGTCCATGATCGCGTAGTGAATGCGCACGTTGGACGGGACATGCTCGCGCAGGAAGTTCACCGCCACGTTCATGATCTCCACCGCGTCCAGCGCGCTGCGGCCATTATGCGGGTCGCCGGCTGCGTGCGCGGTGCGGCCGAAGAACTCGTACGTGAGGGAGTCCATGGCCGCGCCGCTGCCGTTGTTCACATTGGTGTTCCCGCCGGGGTGCCACGCGAGGCAGGCGTCGAGACCGTCAAAGGCGCCGTCGCGGGCCATGTAGACCTTGCCGACCAGCGTCTCCTCAGCCGGACAGCCGAAGAGCTTGACTGTCCCCGCGCGGCCCGAGGCAAGCAGCTGCCTCGCCGAGGCAACCGCCGCATAGGTGGCCGCGGCGCCCAGCAGATTGTGCCCGCAACCGTGCCCGGGACCCTTGCCCCCAACGCCGCAATCCGGCAGTGCATCATACTCCGCCAGCAGCCCGATCACGGGCCTGCCCGACCCCGCACTGGCCACGAAAGCGTTGGGGATCTGGGGGAACTCGCGCTCGATCGCGAACCCCTCGCGGACCAGGACCTCCTTCAGGAGCGCTGCGGATGCCACTTCCTGGAGGGGCAGTTCAGCGAGCCGCGCAATCTCCAGCGCAGCCCGTTCTGCCAGCTCCTGGAGGTCATCGCAGATCGCAAGCAGGGCCTCTTTGTCAGCAGTCACTGGTCCGCCTCCTGTTATGGTCCTGCGCGCCACGGCCGCGTCTTGCCACCGGGGTCCGCGCACGAAAAAGCCGGCCCGGAGGCCGGCTCTTCGATCGTCATCATTGCTCGGGCTACATGCCCGGCGTGACTACGAGCTTGTACTTGCGGCTCTCGGCCGGCTTGACGGTCACGGTGGTGTCCCGGGCGCCTTCGCTGCGCAGCGTGAGCGTGTAATCGGCAATCCCTGCTGGGAACGCCCCTTCCTGGCAGACGCCGGAAGCGACTTCCCAGACTGCCTCGTTCCCCGGCCCCGCGTTGAACAGGACCGAGAGGGACTTGCCCGAGTGGTTGCACACCACCAGCACCGGGTCGGTTCCGGCGATCTCCATCACGTTCAAGTCGGTCTTCAGCGCCGGGCCCGCTGCTGCAGCGGCCTTCTTGGCGTCCTGTCCATGCCGCGCCAGGTAGTCAGCCACCAGTGCCCTGCGCGCCGGGTCATAGCGGTCGGGCTGGGGCTTCTTGAAGGCCGCGGCGGCGTCGCCGGTCAGGCCAAGTGCGGCATAGGCCCGGGCCGTGAAGTACCAGGCCCAGCGGTCCTTGCTCTCGCCGATCAGCGTGGCCACATCCGCCACGTTCTGCGCCGTCGCCTGTCCGGTCAGCGCGCGTGCCGCGACGTCCACCGCGCGGTACAGGAGGGCATCGCGACCGGCTTCAGGAGCGGCTTGCAGGGCCTTCATCGCGGCTTCGGGGTCGAGGCGTTCCACGTGGACGGCAGCCAGGATAGCGGCCCCGGCGGCAGTGTCCTTGATGGCCTCCGACGCGGTCTTCGCCTCGGTCAGTGCCTCGCCCATGCGCCCCTTCTCCAGAAGCGCCATGGCGATCACGCCCTGGGCATCCGCGGCAGCATGAGCAAGTTCAGACTTGGACTTGTCGCGGCGAGCTAGAGCCAGACGCGCCTCGGAAAGCGCGCCGTCCACATCGCCCGCTTCGAACAGGGCGACCGCAAGCCCCGCGTGGTACTCGACGCTCTCCGGGCTCAGCGCCACGGCGTTCTTCCACGCCGCGACGGCCTCGTCCAGCTTCTTCGCGTCCTGCAGGGCGCGGGCATAGTTGGCCTGGAAGTCGGCGCGGGCGCCGTCAAGCGCCACCGCCTTGGCCAGCATCTTCAGCGCTTTCTCTGTCTCCCGCGCATCGCGGTGGGCGACACCGAGGTTGTTATATGCAAGAGCAAACTTCGGATCGAGTTCGATGGCCTTCTGGTAGGCCGCGACTGCGTCCTTCTCCTGGCCCTCTTTCCGCAGTGCGTAGCCCAGTAGATTGTAGGCGGCGGCGCTGGTCTTATCGAGTTCGATGGCCCGGCGCGCCTCCTCGATAGCCTCGACATACTTGCCCTGATCGGCCAGGCTGTACGCCAGTTCCAGGCGAACCGTGGCGTACTGCGGGTCGATCTGCAGCGCCTTGCGGAAGGCCTTCGCTGCCTCGGCCGGGTCGTCGTTCATGCCATTGGCCTTGGCGAGGCTGCGGAACTCGGTGACCGTCGCCGGGGCAAGCTCAGCGGCCGCGCGATACTGCGCCACCGCCGCGCGGTATGCATTGTTCGCCCGGGTATCGCATTCGCGCTGGCTCGCGGCCGCCTGCTGGATGGCCTGTCCGAGGTCATCCGAAACGATCAGCGTGGTGCTGGCGATCTTCGGGGTCTTCGCGGACAGCGGGTCGGTCATGAGGACCCGGGAGTAGATGTCCAGGGCCTGGTCGGGCTGCCGGACGTCCGTCAGCGGGTAGTAGGTGGCCGCGATCTTCTCATACTGGGCCACGAGAGCCACCGCGCGCTTCACAGCTTCCTGATACTGGGTCATGCCGGTGCGCGGGTGCATCTCCACGTACGCCTTGTACTCCTTCACCCGCTCCAGTGCTTCCTTGATCGCGCCATGGCTGGCCGCGAGGGCATCGTTGTACTGAGCCTTTGCAAGCTGGCAGTCGCCCATGCGCCCGAGAATCGTCCAGTCGCCGGGGTCGAGCGCCGCGGCCTTCTGGTACTCCGCGAGGGCCTCATCATACAGGTGCCGAGCCTGGGCCCAACTGCCGGCGTTTCCGAAAGACACCACGTCCGGGCCGCGGGTGTTGATGCTCAGCGTACCCTTCGCCTTGTTGAAGGAGGTCTCCCAGTCCAGGTGCTTGCCGATGCTCTCCAGCGGCATGTAGACCTTGCCGTTGTACCACATCGGAGCCACCGCCAGGGCCCGCTTCGCGTAGCCGATCTCCGCGCCCTTGGCGCCGATGCGCAGGCGGACCAGGTAGCGCCCGCCCGCGAGGGTGAGCAGCCGGTGGTTCAGGCCGCTGCGTGTCGCGGTGAGCCCGAACTCCGGGGCGCTGGTCACGGGCGCCATCAACTCGCCCTTGAACAGGATCACCACTCGGCCCAGGTCGGTGGGCCGGTCATTGACGCGGATCTTCAGCCACGAACGGTCCGGCTGGCGCTCCATCCAGGTTGCGCCGTCGATCCAGATGCTGCGGGACAACGCGGGCTTCACTCCGCCCAGGCACTTGTCGCACGGTCCCCTTAGGTGGGCGGCGTTGCCCCCGTCCTCAGACAGGGACCAGGCGAAAGCGGCTGTCGCGGAGACGAGGATCGCGGCCAGCGTCATGGCCGCCAGCATCGCGCGCTTCATGACAGGTGTCCCTCCCGGCTCCCGGCGCTGTGCGGCTTGTGGCCGCCGGGGAACGAACGAATGCTTACGGGTTACGCTTTCACCAACGCGGGCGGTGTGCTAAGTGGTCGGTCGCCCGTGCCAGAAGCAGGCCAAAGGCGAGCCGGAAAGCGGCGCTCACACCGCCTGACAACCGGACTCGCCGTCGTCACCAATTCCCGGAGCGGGCTCAGAGCCGCACCGCGCAGCCCTTCTCCACGCTCTCATGTACTCCCGCGGCGATCTTGGTGGCCTCGAGGCCGTCCGCGCCGCCCGGGAAATCGCCCAGATCACTGATCTTGCCGCCATCGAGCAATACTGCCAGATTGTAGGCGAAATCCGCGATGGAGTCCATACCGTAGCCCTCGTAGATCTCGCGCCCCTTCTTGTCGAACCTCAGCCGCAGGAAGCTCTTGTTGTGGGTCTCCATCCCGACCCGCGCCGTCTTCCCGCTCACCACGCCGGGGGCGTCGTCGGCGATGCAGGTGATGGTCCCGCGATCCTGGGAATCGCACTCCAGCAGGCCGTGGGTGCCCACGAGGCGGATGCCCTGGTTGACCACGGCTTCGAACTCGTACGGCAGGATCCATGAGGTGTCGAAGCTCACGGTGGAGCCATTGTCGAACCGCACCATGGCGGAGATGCTGTCCCACGTGTCCACTCCGAAACTGGTGAGCCGGCCCTTGCGGCCGCTGGCCCAGACCTCCACCCCATTGGCGCCCATGAGGAACCGGGCGAGGTCGTAGAAGTGGATACCCAGGAACCACGCGGGCGACGAGTTCTTCGCCCAGCCCGGGAACCAGTCTTTCGGCACCTCAATGCGGTCTTCCATGTGGGCGTAGCCATACTGGATGTCGCCCAGGTCGCCCGCGTCGATCTTCTGCTTCATGGCGATGTGGTACTCGTCATAGCGCTTGTGGAAGTCCACCATCAGCAGGATCCCCGCCTTCTCACAGGCGTCGATCATCTGCTGGCAGCCGTCCACAGTGACGTCCAGCGGCTTCTCGCAAAGGACATTGACCTTCGCCTCGGCAGCCGCGAGCACGATGTCCTTGTGGTACGGGTCGGGGGTGACCACGGTGATCCCGTCGAGTTGCTCCTTTTCGAGCATCTCCCGGTAGTCCTTGTACGGGGTGAACTCGAATTCCTTGCGGCGCTCCTCCAGCAGGCTCTCGTTGAGGTCCGCCGCGGCCACAAGCTGCGCCGCTCCGATGTACTGCATCTGTCGGAAACACCGCAGGTGGTTGATCCCGAAGGTCCCGATCCCGACAACGCCGATACGCGGTATGGCCATCCGATTGTCCTCCTGTTTGCGCCGGAACACGCCCTTATCGGGCGTGCGGGTTTCGCGGCTCATAACCGTCCGGCGTCCATTTCCCCGTCAGGGTTCTCTTGTCCTTCATCGATGAAAGATGCAGGCCTGCCGGCCAATGCCATCCTACCAGAACGCCCAGGCGCCGTTGGTCAGCACCCACACCGCCAGCGCGAGATTCGCCGCCGCATGGGCCAGGACGCACAGGAACAGGTCCTTGCGCCAGTACAGGAGCCCATTGAAAGCCGCGCTGCAGATCACCGCCGCCAGCCATTCGTGGTGCGTCAGCCCCATGAACGCCAGTGTGCCCGCGAAGGACAGCCACGTGAACGTCCCCATGGGCACTGCCAGGAACCGGTCGCGCACCAGGAACCGGATGAGCCAGCCGCGGATCAGCAGTTCCTCGAAGATCGGCACCAGCAGCACCGCGCCGATGATGCGGAAGACGATGGCGACCATTGGCGGGATCATCTGCCCGGGTTCGTACGGGTCGAAAGCGCCCTCGGCCTTGTCCGCATGCTCGAAGACCCGCGTTCCCTGCCCGAACTGCCGCCACTCCTCGCCGCTCTGGGGGTAGTACGGGTCCAGTCCCACCCAGACCACGATCACCAGCACGCCCACGATGACCGCAACGAGACCGTCCGCGCCGAATCTGGGCCGCAGTTCCGTGTAGGCTCTGCGGTAGTGCCAGAGCGTCGCCGCAAGCGCGAAGACCTTGACGATGTAGAGCATTGACTGCCAGTCGGGCAGGTAGTCGGCGGCCATGGTGAGCAGGCCGAAGACCGCGTAGGGCACCACATATGGGAGCGCCTGGGTCAATGGGTCCGGCTCGCGCGGAGCGGCAGTCTCGTTCTCAGCCATCCGGACCTCCAGTAATCGAGCTCAGATCTGCTCCGGCCGCCAGAGCCCGGCGATGATCTGCGCATGGTCTTTCTCGATGGCCTTGCGCTGGCAATCCACCAGTTCCGCCTGCTCTTTGCTAATGTCGCCGTGGATCGCGGCCTGTAGAAACTCGTCCTCATCCAGCACCGTGAGCTTGCCGTCAGGGCCGAACCACAGGTCGAGGAGCAGGTCCAGGTATTCCACGTGGTCCTTGCCGATCTCGGGGGGCAGGCAGAGATGGTAGCAGTAGCCGATGAGTTCGCGATCGGGCCCCCACATCTCCCAGAGCACGTAGCTGGTGTTCTCGCGATAATGGGCGATGGTGACCGAACCCGCGGGGATCTCGAAGGGCCCGATATGCCCCGCCCGGGTCACGTCATACCGCAGCACGAGATACCCCGGCTCGCGGTGAACCTCATCACAAAAGTAGTACTCATCG
>JAGPGE010000804.1 GCA_018056145.1 Armatimonadota bacterium | reverse complement strand
GCGCACCATGGAGCCCATGCCCCTGTTCCTGAGCTTCACGGAACTGCTGCGCCGCCTGCTCGCGCTGGATCTCGCCCAGTTGCAGGCGCAGCACGGCGAGGCCTCATTGAAGCCCTCGGGCGACATGCCCTTCGGCGGGCTTTGAACACATAGGAGTGTCGCGATGACACCGGAGCAGATGCGACAAATCCTGGATCGTCAGAAGGCCAGTTTTCTGGCCGACGGAGCGCCGGACGCCAGGACCCGACTCAACCGCCTGGACCGTCTGGCGGCGCTGTTGCGAGAAAACCAGCAGGTGCTGCTGGATTCCCTGTGCGCCGACTTCGGCCATCGCTCGATTGAACATGCGCTGCTGACCGAGATCGCGGTGCCGATCTCCGAGATCCGCGAGACCCACAAGCATGTCGCCGCGTGGATGCGTGATGAGAAGCGGCCACTACCCTGGCTGCAGTCCTTGCTGGGGGCACGGGCCTGGGTCCATTACCAGCCCCTCGGCTCCGTGGGCATCATCGCACCCTGGAACTTCCCCATCTACCTCGCCATGGGACCCTTGATCGGGGTGCTGGCTGCAGGCAACCGCGCGATGCTCAAGCCTTCCGAGTTCACGCCCCGGGTCGCCGAGCAGTTCGCCACCCTGTTCCCGCGCTACTTCGACGACAAGGAGATCGCGGTGGTGACCGGCGGCACCGAGGTGGGCATGGCCTTCACCGAACTGCCTTTCGATCACCTCGTGTTCACCGGCGCGGGCGCCATCGCCAGGCACGTGATGACGGCCGCGGCAAAGAACCTGGTGCCACTGACCCTGGAACTCGGCGGCAAGTCGCCGGTGATCATCGGGGGCGAGGCCGACCTGGCCGACGCCGCGGTAAAGATCATGGACTTCAAGCTGTCCAACGCCGGGCAGACCTGCATCTCCCCGGACTATCTGCTGGTGCCGGAACAGCGTCTGGATGCGATGATCCAGGCCATCCACGACGCGGTGGCAAAGCTCTTCCCCACACTGCTGGGAAATCCGGACTACACCTCCATCGTCAACCGCCGCCACTTCGAGCGTCTCAGCCGCTATGTGGACGACGCGCTCGGCGCGGGCGTCAAGTGCGTGGACATCAACCCGGCCAGGGAGTCCTTCGCCAAGCAGCCCGAAGGGCAACACAAGATGATGCCTCGGCTGTTCATCAACCCGGATGACGAGCGTCTGATCATGAAGGAGGAGATCTTTGGCCCGCTGCTGCCGATCAAGACCTACCGCCAGGTGGAAGAGGCGATTGACTACGTCAATCGCCACGACCGCCCCCTGGCCCTGTACTACTTCGGTCCAGCCTCAGGCCCGGAGGCGGAGAAGGTGTTGGCGCAGACCATCTCCGGCGGCGCGGTGATCAATGACATCGCCTCCCACGCAGCCTGCGAGACCTTGCCCTTCGGCGGCGTTGGCCCGAGCGGCATGGGCTCCTACCACGGCCGCGACGGCTTCAAGCAGTTCTCCCACGCCAAGGCCATCTATCGCCAGGCGCGGGTGGACCTGTCCAGCCTGTTCGGCATGCGAGCGCCTTATGGCAAAAAATTCAAGGCAGGCGTAGCACGCTTCATGAAATAGCCAGAGCAGGGGGATGAAGACAGGCAGTCGCCGTACTGAGAGGGATCCGCCTCCAGGCGCCCCTCGCCCCCATACTCCCACACCCTCACCCTCACACCCCCATGTCCCCACATCCCGCATCGGAGCTGGAGAACTCATGACACTGACCCACCTGCAACGCCTCGAAGCCGAGAGCATCCACATCATGCGTGAGGTCGTCGCCGAAGCCGACAACCCCGTCATGCTTTACTCGATCGGCAAGGACAGCGCGGTGATGCTGCACCTGGCGATGAAAGCCTTCCACCCGGCGGTGCCGCCGTTTCCGCTGCTGCACGTCGATACGCGCTGGAAGTTTCGCGAAATGTATAGCTTTCGCGAGCGCATGATCGCCGAGACCGGCATGGACCTGCTGGTGCACATCAACCCCGAGGGCGTCGAGAAGAACATCAACCCCTTCACCCACGGCTCGGCGATTCACACCGACATCATGAAGACCGAGGGCCTCAAGCAGGCGCTCGACCAGTACGGCTTCGATGCCGCCTTCGGCGGCGCGCGCCGCGACGAAGAGAAGGCGCGTGCCAAGGAGCGTGTGTTCTCGTTTCGCAGCGCACAACACCGCTGGGACCCGAAGAACCAGCGCCCCGAGCTGTGGAAGCTCTACAACGCGCGCAAGCACAAGGGCGAGTCGATCCGCGTGTTTCCGCTGTCGAACTGGACCGAGCTCGACATCTGGCAATACATCTACCTCGAGAACGTGCCCATCGTGCCGCTCTACCTGTCGGCCGAACGCCCGGTGGTCGAGCGCGACGGCGCGCTGATCATGGTCGACGACGCGCGCATGCCGCTGCGCCCGGGTGAAGTGCCGATGATGAAGAAGGTGCGCTTCCGTACCCTGGGCTGCTACCCGCTGACCGGCGCAGTCGAGTCCGAGGCCGACACGCTGCCGGCCATCATTCAGGAGATGCTGCTCACCAAGACCTCCGAGCGTCAGGGCCGCGTCATCGACCACGACTCGGCTGCATCCATGGAAAAGAAGAAGCAGGAGGGGTACTTCTGATGAGCCCCCTCACGCACATTAATTCGTTGTCCCCTACGGGGGCGAAGGCCGCCTTTGTGTCGGCCATACAGGAGGCCCGCTGATGTCACACGTATCTGAACTGATTGCGACCGACATCGAGCAATATCTCAAGGCGCATGAGAACAAGAGTCTGC
>JAGPGE010000803.1 GCA_018056145.1 Armatimonadota bacterium | reverse complement strand
CATCACGATTCCTCGCACGAAGTATCTCTGCCCCAGGATGAACACCAGCAGCACCGGGATGATGACCATCACGGACGCCGACATGAGCAGCGTCCAGTCCGTGCTGTAGCGGCCCATGAAGGTGTGTAGGCCCAGCATCAGGGGCTTGCGGTGGTCGGAGTCGATCATGATCAAGGGCCACATGAAGTTGTTCCAGGTCTGCAGGAACACGAAGGTGGTCAGGGTCGCCAGTGCCGGGCCGGAGAGGGGCATGATCACATTCCGGTAGATCTGCCAGCGGCTGCAGCCGTCGATGGCCGCCGCGTCCTCGAGTTCGGCGGGGATCGAGATGAAGAACTGGCGCAGGAGGAAAGTGCCGTAGGCCGAGAACATGCCGGGCAATGCCAGGGCGGCGAAGGTGTCGTACAGGTGGACCAGGTTGAACATGGCGAAGACCGGGATCATGGTGACCACGAAGGGGACCATGAGGGTGCCAAGATATGCGAGGAAGATGGCGTCGCGGCCCGGGAACTTCAGGCGCGCGAAAGCGTAGGCGGCGAGGCTGGAGGTGAACACCTGGCCCACGGTGACGATGAGCGAGATCAGGATGCTGTTGAGGTAGAACGCGGCGAAGGCGTACTGCATGGGGAAGCCGCGGAAGCCGAAGGGCCGGGTCTGGAAGGTGGAGCCGAAGAGGGTAAAGCGACGCGCGGGCACCTCGAAACTCAGCCAGTTGGTGTCCAGCTTCAGGGCTTTCCAGGCGTCCGGGTAATTCTCCCAGCGGATATGCAGGTGGCGTTCGGGCTTCAGGGAAGGGATCGACCGGTCCCCGCGTTGGGTGTAGAGGGGGACGGTGAACTCCTCGCCGGTGTCGACTGCGCGCACCAGGGCCCGGCCCTTGAGATTGCGCAGGTGGGCGACGCGGCGCTGCCGGCCCTCATGCTGGACGATGAAGACCCCGAGTTCGCGCCCGGTTTCGGGGTCGGTGATGGTGGCCTGTTTGCGCGGGATGAACTCGGGCGGGTAGGCGTAGATGGAGCCGGGGTCCTTGAGGCTGGTGGCCAGCATCCACAGGAGCGGCAGGACCATGGAGACGCCGCCGATGGCGAGCACGGCGAAGATGGCCGACTTGCGCAGGAGTTCGCGCCTGCGCTTGTCGGCGCGGGATGGGCTGGATGAGCTATGGGCGGTGTCGAGCATGCGGTTGCGGGTCCGTTCGGGATGCTACTTCAGAATGCGCTTGAAGAGCTTGAGAATGCCCTGGTCCCAGGCCACGCGGTGAGTGACGCCGGTGGCGGAGTCAGATTCGTTCTTGTGCTCCAGATACCACTGGTATGAGCGGATCAGCGCCTCGGAGTTGCTGTACCGGGCGGACCAGCCGAGGGCGGTCTTGATCTTGTCGGTGGAGACGAAGCTGTCTGTGTCCGCGGTGCCGTAGACCCACTTGTACAGCGGCGACAGGTGGAGGGCTTCGAACAGGGCGAGGGCGGCTTTCACGAGACCCGCCGGGGTGCCCATGACCCGGGCGCCGTTGCCGGCGTACTCGCACAATGCGCCCACGTCCTCGCGCACGGTGGAGAAGCTCTCGGCGCCCACGTTGAAGGTGTCGTTGACGCGATCGGCCGGCCCTGTTGCGCACAGGTAGATTGCCTGGCAGAGGTCCTCGACCTCAAGCAGCTGGTAGCGGTTGTTGCCCGACCCGATGACGGGTATCCGGCAGCCGCTTTCCACCCAGTCGTAGAGGATCTGGAACACACCCAGGCGGCCTGTGCCGATGAAGGTCTTCGGGCGGATAATGGGCACGCACAGGCCGCTCTCGCGGGCAGCTTCGGAGACCTGCTCTGCCTGGACTTTGCTCTCTCCGTAAGGGCCCACGCCCACCATGGGGTGGATCTCCAGGAGCGGGTGGACCTTTGGCACCCCGTAGACAGCGGTGGATGAAATGAGGATTACGCGCTCGATGCCGAGATCTCCCGCGACCGACATGACGGTGCGGGTGCCCTCGACATTGGTGGAGTAGATGTCCTCACGCTTCCACAGGGGCAGGGCGGCGGCTGCGTGGACGATGCAGGATGGCTTCACTCCGGTGAGCGCATCGCGCATCTGGCCAAAATCGCGCACGTCGGCCTGCGCGAAGGTCGTGCCCTGCGGATAGTCCTCCGTACGGAATGGTGCGATGTCCAGCATGTGGCAGGCTTCGCCCTTCTCCGCGAAGTAGTTCGCGACATGGAACCCAAGAAAGCCGGCTCCTCCGGTAACAGCGACCATGCGTTTGTTCCTCCCTGGTATGTGCCGGGCGGGTCACTGGACCTCGACTGATCGGCCGCCCTGTTTCCAGTTGATGACCGTGAAGATCATGATGAGCGCGAACAGGATCATGGACAGTGCGCAGGCGTAGCCCATGTTATGCCAGACGAAGGCGTGCTGGTAGATGTAGTAGAGCAGCGTGGTGGTGCTGTCGGCAGGTCCGCCACGGGTGAGAATATGGATGTGGGTGAAATGGCCCTGAAAGCCGGAGATGATGCTCGTAACCAGGATGAAGAAAGTGGTGGGGGCGAGCATGGGCCAGGTGATGTGCCGCAGCTTCGCCCACCAGCCGGCGCCGTCGATTTCGGCGGCCTCGTATAGTTGATCGGGCACGTTCTGCAGGCCCGCCAGGTAAAGGATGCAGTTGTAGCCGCCCACGCCGACCCACAAGCCCAGGATGATCAGGGCAGGCTTGGCCCAGAGCGGATCTCCTAGCCAATTGGGGGGATGGGTTATGCCCGCGAGTTGCAGAAGCTGGTTGAGTAGGCCATCCTCCGCATT
>JAGPGE010000802.1 GCA_018056145.1 Armatimonadota bacterium | reverse complement strand
CCGGTGATTCAGGAGTTGCACCCATGGGGCAGGCTGGAGACATGGGGCGCGGGCGACCGTGGCTCGCGCATGCCCGGCCTCCAGGCCCAACTCCCCTTCCTGCGGGACCTGGGCATCGACGGCATCTGGATCCTGCCGGTCTCCGAGAAGCCGCCGTGGGTCTACCACCTGCCGGGATTCCGCCACATCAACCCACAGGTGACCACTCCCGAACAGTTGCGCGACTTCATCTCAGCAGCGCACGCAACAGATGTCCGCGTGCTCATGGACCTGGTCACGTACGGCGTCGCGCCGGAGAGCCCGGATGTGGAGAAGCTGCCGGATACCGTCTGGAATCGAGACCGTGAAGGCAAGCGGATGAAGGCCTGGAGCGACACGGTCCTAGCGGCGGACTGCTCCGATCCCGATTGGCGCGCGCACATCGTGGACCTGACGTCATGGTGGGTGCGAGAGTTCGGCGCGGATGGTTTCCGGCTGGACTGCGGCGGCGCCGGGCAGACGCCCAACTGGCAGCCCCGCACCAGCCTGCACATGAACGCCGGGATGCTGGCCGGAGGCGTGGGGCAGAACGGGCTCATCCGCAGCGCAATCCGGGCGATCAATCCGGACGCCGTGATGCTCCCCGAAGCCGGGTCGCCGGCGCATTTCAGCACTGCCGACCTGATCTTCGACTACCCGCTGTACATGGTCTGCCGCGAGGCCACCCGTATCCCGGACCGGGCGACCTGGGTGCAGGAACTGCGGCGGTTCCTGTCGGCTCAGCAGGCCACCCACTCACCGAGGGCGCTCAACGCCCTGGTGCGGTTCACCGAGAACCACGATTGCGTGGCCGCGCAGACCTATTTCGGCGTGGGGCTTTCGCAGGCCATCACAGCGGTGCAGGCGTTCATCCCCGGTGTGCTGCTGCTGTACCAGGAGCAGGAGATCGGGTTCTCTGATGATCTCCGCCAGTGGCTCAGGGCCCGGCGCGAACTGCCGGAACTGCGTTACGGCAGCGTGGACTATGACCGCGTGTCCGTGGATGAGGCCGCGGTGCTGCCGGTTCTCCGGGCCACGGGCGACCTCAAAACCCTGGTGCTCGTGAACATGGGCGACGCCGACGTCTCTTGCAGCGTGACGCTGCCGCGGGAGGTGGCGAAACAGGTCGGGACGGCGACTGATGCGCTCTCCGGCGAGCCTGTAGACCTGTCTCATCCGGTCGCGATCCCCGCGTGCCGCCCGCGGATCATTGCCCTGCGGGAGCTTTCGGCGCAAGCGAGTTCAGCTCCCATCAAGTCGGCTGAAGAGAAGAATCTCGCCGCTCCGTTGGAGACATCTGAACTGGACGCGGACACGATCCGGACCACGGTGCAGGTCGCGGCGGTGGAGAAATGGTTCGTGCAGACTTCGGAGGGACTGCTGACGGACCGGTTCATCGACCGCCACCGGAAGCCGAAGGGGAACGAGACGCTGGCGTCCACGATGCCCCCGCTCTGGCGCTGCTGGAGGCCCTTCGAGAACGGCCTGTGGGACGATCTCGCTGAGCCCTCACTCGGCGCAATCGCAGCGGATGGCCGGGCAGTGCGGCTCGTGATGACCGACATGGCGAGGGTCCTGAACGCGCGCATGGATGACCCATCCTCGGTGGGCGAGAAGGTCACCATCAGCGTGGACTACCGCCGCGGCGAGATCCCCTTCCGCATCGAGGAGCGCGCCGACGGGCAGGCATTGCTCGCGGAGTTGCGCAGGCGACCGGCTGAGCCCGCGGCGTCCGTGGATGTAGACGCCGTGTGGGTGAACGTGCGCAATGACCACTACAGGATGGCCCTGGCAAGGCGTCACGGCGGAACGATCGGGTATCTGGCGGCGGCTGGTGAGGAGCAATCCTGGCTGCAGGGGCCGTCCGAGGTCTACTCCGACTGGGGGCTGTTCCAGGAGCGCACCCATGTCTCGAGTGACGGTGACACCAGCCCGCGCATGAGCGTGCGCGACACGGACACGGGCAAGCAGATCACATTCTGGGGCCACCTCCACGGGCCATCCTGGAATGGCGTGCAGACCGCGCCGATTCCCAGCCCGCATGTGGCCTACCGCATCCGGTACGATGTTGACCAGTCGCCCACCATCCGGGTCACGCTGAGCATCACCGCGCTCACGGACCGCCCGGATACCAAGGCGTTCTTTGCCTACCGCATCCCATTCACGGGCTTCGAGACCTGGAGCGTGACCGGCGGTCGAGGCAATCCATTCGGGAGGCTGGGGGATCAGCGGGGCAAGCGTGTTTACGAGGGGAACGAGGAGGAGGAACTCGCCCCTGTGGGGATCCGTCTGTCTGGTGCGGGGAAGAGCCTGGCGGTCGGCGGTTTCACCGGAGACCCGGGGCTGCCGCAGAACCCGTTCCTGCTGGACGGCGGCCCGGACACGATGCATCTCTTCTACGCGCTGCTCAACGGCGAGCCGGTGCATCTCAAGGCGCATGAGCCGATGACAGCGCAGTTCACTCTGACCGTCGGCAGATAGCCAGAACGCAGACCGGGGACGGGCAGCGGCCACCTGATGCCCGTCCCCGGTTCGGTCTGCAGATCCGCGTTGGCGCTACAGGGCGGTCAGGCTTGCCACCGTGTCGGCATCCAGCCGCTCCAGCAGCTTGCAGAGCAGGTCGAGTGTCGCCGCGTAGTCGTTTAGATCGATGATTCCGAAGTGGCTGTGGATATGCCGGGCGGCGACCCCGAGGACGATGCTGGGCACGCCTTCGGCAGTAATGTGGTACTTGCCGCCGTCGGTCCCGCCGCGTGACAGCATGGCGAAC
>JAGPGE010000801.1 GCA_018056145.1 Armatimonadota bacterium | reverse complement strand
CGGGTTCGCCGGGGCAGGTCCTGCCTACATCGGACCGCAGGTGCCCACGTACTCGGACGGCACAGTTGAGGACTACTGGGGCATTCGCTCGCGTCCCGTCCAGTACGAGACCGGCACTTACTACGACATGTGCCACCACCCGCTGGCTTTCGCGAAGACCGTGGCCGATCTGGACGAGTACAACTGGCCCAGCGCCGACTGGTTCGACTTCAGCGGCGTCCGGGCCCAGTGCGAGGCGGTCTGCGAGCACGCGGTCGTGGAGTCCGGCTACAGCGCACCGTTCTACTTCTTCAACAAGCTGCGCGGGCTCGAGCAGTCGCTCCTCGACCTGGCGCTGTACCCCGAGCTTTCCCACGAGATCATCCGCCGCCTGTGCAATTTCTTCTACGACTACTGCGAGCGCCTCTTCGAGGCCGCCGGAGGGCTCATCGACGTGTCACAGCTCACCGACGATTTCGGCTCGCAGACCGGGCTGATGATCTCCGCGGCCATGTTCGATGAGTACTTCCTGGAGGGTTACAAACGCATTGCGAGACTCATGCAGGACCACGGAGTGCGCATCTTCCACCACGATGACGGCGCGATGTGGGAGCTGATCCCGCGGCTACTGGACCTGGGCGTGAACGTGCTCAACCCGGTGCAGTATGTCTGCGGGAACGTGGACCTGGACTGGCTCAAGGACACATACGGAGACCGGCTCTGCTTCCACGGGGGCATCGAGAACCAGTCGATCCTGCCCTTCGGAACCGTGGACGAGGTGCGTGAGGAAGTGCGCCACTGCATCCGCACACTTGGCAGAGGCGGCGGGTTCATTCTCGCGCCCTGTCACAACATCCAGGCGGTCACGCCGGTGGAGAACATCATTGCCATGTACGATACCGCCTGGGAAGAGGGCTGGTACTGAACCGCAGGCCGGCCGGCCCGGTCGGGCGCAGTTCCATCCCGCGTAGGCCGACCGTCTCGGTCGGCGCCCTGCTATCGCCGAATCAGGAGACCACCCATGAACTCTTACGTCGACCGCTGCCGCGAAGTTGGCATCTCCATCCTCAAGCCCTCGCAGCGGGACCTGGACTACGGGCTCAAACTCCATGAGGATAGCCTGGTTTTCGACTCCTACGGTTTCGCGCCAAGAGCGGCCGTGGATTCCGAGGTCCTGCGCGAGGCCGCCGAAGCGGGCGCTTCCGACCTCGAACTGCAGGACCTGTCCGAGGACATGAGCATGTCCCGCTGGGCCGAGAACGAGACCGAGAAGGAGGAATATCGCAGGGCCTGGGAGTACGCCGGGGTGGACTGCATCTTCCAGAACGCGGGTGAGGAGGGCCAGTCGATCTCCCGGCTCCTCAAGCGCCTGGCGCGGTTCACCTACGCGGCGGATTTCGGCCGCGACGTGCTCTCCCGCGCATCTCTGCCGGAAGACGTGGAACAGGCGAAGCGCGATGGCAAGCGTTGCCTGTACTTCTCCGGGAACGGCGTCCCGCTGGCTGAGGACTGGAACTCGGTGCACGAGGAACTGCGCTACATCCGGGTCTTCTTCCAGCTCGGAATCCGCATGATGCACTTGACTTACAACCGCCGGAACATGATCGGCGACGGCTGCGCGGAACCCGCCAATGCCGGCCTGAGCGATTTCGGCCGCGCGGTGATCGCCGAGATGAACCGTGTGGGCGTCATCGCCGACTGTGCCCACTCCGGCTGGCAGACCAGCCTCGAAGCGGCGCGCGCGTCTTCCATGCCCATGGTCTGCAGCCATTCGGGTTGCGCGAACGTAAACGCCCACCATCGGTGCAAGCCCGACGAGGTGATCCGCGCCATCTGCGACACCGGCGGGTACATCGGCATCTGCTGCATCCCAGCCTTCCTGGGCGGCAGCGGAGACATCAACGCCTTTCTGAACCACATTGACCACGTGGTCAAGGTTTTCGGCGCGGATCACGTGACCATTGGCACCGACACCGCGTACTCCTCGCGCACCCCGGCATCTCAGCAGGGCGGCGTGCCCCGGCACAAGTCCCGCCCGCGCTGGGAGAACTTCTGGCAGCCCAATGACCCGCTCTTCGACAGAACGTGGCACGAACCGCAGATGCAGGAGAGCCTGGCGTGGACCAATTGGCCGCTGTTCACCGTGGGCATGGTGCAGCGTGGGTACAATGACGAGGACATCCGCAAGATCCTGGGGGGAAATGTGCTGCGGGTGGCGAAAGCGGTACTGCGCAGGTAGGTCGGCCATCACAGACGAGAGGGGCACTGTCATGTTTCGGCAACTCGGAAGGTCGTTCGCAATCCTCGTCGCAAGTTCGCTGCTGTTTGGTGTCATTGCGCTCTGCCAGGCCCAGGATGCGGCGCCGGCGGTGGACATGCGCGATCCGGTGGCCATCGTCCAGGCCTACACAAAAGCCTGCGCCGATAGGGACGTTGACGCCGCGCTGGCGCTGGTGACTGTGGAGGAGGGCCTGCTGCCAGGCATCAAAGTGATGCTTCGGCAGATGGACCCTGAGGCTGAAATGGTGGGCGTGGACATGAGAACCATCCTCACCGAGGTCTCCATGCTGCCTTCGGGCGGTGGCGAAGCGGACGTGGTGGTGCAACAGCAGCCGAACGAGGGCGAAGCGGCGGTGGTCACGCGCACCCCGGCGGTTCCGGCGCAGACACAGTTCGTCCTCACGAAACAGGAGGACGGCACTTGGCGCATAGACCTTGTCAAGAGCATCACCCGGACCACCGGCAAGCCCGGCTCGTTCTTCATCGAACAGGCCAGGATGGTGGGGGCTTTGCAGGAAGGCGGTGGCGG
>JAGPGE010000800.1 GCA_018056145.1 Armatimonadota bacterium | reverse complement strand
CGGTTACGCCATGCTGCATGTCCCCCTGGCGCCGCGCACCATCGACACGGGGACCGTCTACGACGCGACTCACGTCGGCGCCGTCACCGGCCTGCCAACCTTGCCCGACGGGACTTACATGGTGGCGCAACGCGGCCGCCTGCATATCATCCTGCGTGGAAGCGGCGGGGCGGAATATTACCAGAGCAGCGACGGCGGCAAGTCGTGGTCCTGAGGTGACCCATGCCCTATCCGCTTTATCCCGACGCCCGCATGCTAGTGTATGCCCTGCCGCCCAGCACTCCGCGGACCCGGCCCTACGTGGTGGTAGACGCCCCGGCGCGCATGCCTGAAAGCAGATCCGGCGGCGATGGGGAGCAGGCGAAGGTCGTTCCGAGGCAGGTCATGCGCGTGGGTATCGTGGACGAGCCGACCGGCACGCGAACCGCCGGGTACACCTTGGAGCCATCCCTATCAGCAAGGAATTGCTATATCGAAGGAACGAGTATCGCCCTCCCCACCGGCTTTGAGGGGCTCGCGTTCTCTGCCCAGGGCGACTCGTGGGCCACCGTGGTCCCTGACTACGAGCCCCGCACCAGCGCGATCAAGTGGTACTCGGCCAACGCGGAAACGAAGTACCTGGCGCGCACCGTGCAGGAGCTGCCCCAGGCACAGTCCTTCGCCTTGCAACTGCAGGCCTTCGGGTATGCCGGCGATAATGCCTACCTGGCAATCCAGTGGGGCAAAGCCTACCGCATCCACATCAAGGCAAACGGGGAAGCAACCCTCGAGCGCAAGCACAAGACGATTCCGTGGCAATGGGTCAAGCTGCGGGACATCCCGGTTCCTGCGGAACAGTTCGCCGGCGAAGAGCCCACCTGGATATGGGTGCGTCACGCCGCCGGCCGCATCATCCTCGACCTCGCACAGGGGAAAGTTCGGCATCGCGTCACCTATGGGGCCATCACCGAGAAAGGCAACCCGGAGGCGCCGGACCGCGACGAACTGCGGGTGGATGATCTTCTGCCCGAGGCGGCGCCGCTGCGCGTATACGGGCGTGGCGTCCCATTTACCCTGCGCGTGCATGAACTGCGATATGCGCAGGAGGGAAGCATTGACAGGGACTTCCGGCAGCAGGCCGGGACCGGCTCGCCAACGGCACAGGCCTTCGGGCATCACCCGCTCTCGGCGGAACGAGTCGGCGGGCAAGGCACCGTGGCCTGCGTAACCGTGCAGCAGCTCACCAACGACCAGCGCCGCTACACCTGCTCTCTGAAGCGCAACCAGACCGGCAAGCCCGGTCAGGCCATGCAGGGGCACGTCACCCCGTGGGTGCGCGGCGTCACCGTGGCCTATGATGGCAATCTACCCGACTACACTCAGGACGCATTGGACATCCGGCCGGCGCTGTCTGAACTCACAATCGAACATGGTGACCCCGGGCTCATGCCCGGCGCAACCATGACGGCGCGCATTGACCTGCGCGCGCTTCCCAACTGCCGTATCATCGGCCCCAATGGCGAGGACAAGGGCGCCGTGGGCGACAACTGGCGCCAGTACCTTGACCGCTACCATGCGATGAAACTGTGGGTCTGGCAGCAGTGGTCCGACGGGTACAGTGGCGTGCGCAGTCGCGACGGCTCCCAGGCATATCCCGAGTTCGGATTCTTCGAGGGCTACGTCTGGTCCCTGAACCCGGAGGTGGATGGGTATGAGGAGGAGCATCTGACCGTCGAGTTCCGGGACCCCATCGTGCGACTGCAGAGGCCCGCAGGCATCATCGACAGCCGGTTCGCGCCGGCAGACGCACTGCTCATGAACAAGGTCCGCAACGGGGGCGCCCCCCGGCTCTACGGGCATGAAGTGGTGCGGTACATCCTCAAGCAGGCCCTTGGCGAAGCGTGGGCCAACCGGCTCGAGGTGGCGTTCCCCTCTGGCCACTATGATCTCATCAACTACACCCTTCTCATGTCACCGCCGACCGGGGGCGGCTTCCTGTTCCCGCCGCCTTTCGGACAGTCGGCGCTGGACTGGATCAAGCGCATCGCCGAAACCGACTTCGCCGTCTTCTGCTTCCTGCCCGGACCCGCCGGCCCGCGGCCTTTGTACGGTTGGTACTACTCCCTCAACGCCCTCAACGGGGGCGTCTCGCACACGATCTCCGACGCCGACGTGATTCCCGCGTCGAAAGCCGGCTGGCGGCAGGACCCCTCGCAGGACTTCAACGTGGTGCAGGTGTGGGGGCGCATTCCGGGCGACAGTGACGACTACGGCGGCATCATGCCGGCCCTGCCGCAACTGAGCGCCACCGCCTGGGTGAACAGCAGTATCCCGGAGCAGGACCCGCGGCGCACCTGGGAAAGGACGCTGCTCAAGCAGGGCACCCACTTCTACCGGCCCCACATCGCGCGGTTCGTGGCGTGGGCCATCGCCCAGCGATTGTCAAACGTAGAAGTGCGCCGCATTTCCTTCACCCTCGCCCATGGCGACCCGTTCCTGGTATGGGGACAGCGGGTGATTACCGACTTCACCGCGCCGGCATCAAGCGACGACCTGTTCACCGCCGGCGAGGAGTTCCGCATCATGCGGGTGTCGCAGCGCATGGTCTTCGGGCAGCAACCGACCTGGACAACTAACCTGACCTGCGTTACATCCCTGCCGGCGAGGTAGACCCGTGACCGACTACAACAGCCGTGCGGAACTGTACAAGGGCCTGTTCGACGCCTCCGTGGACCGCGCGGTGGACGCCGCCAATGCCAACGAGCTGGGGCTCCGCGAGCAGGTGCGCACCGGGCAGAGTGACCTCAACT
>JAGPGE010000799.1 GCA_018056145.1 Armatimonadota bacterium | reverse complement strand
TCGGCTTCCAGCGGTGCGATGATCCGCTCGAACCAGTCGCCGCGGGGGATCGCCCCCACATCCGTAACCGCGATGAGTTCGCAGGCGGTCTCCTCGATGCCGTTGTTTCGGCCCTCGGAGCGGCTGGCCCCGACGGAGATGATGAGAGTGATCGGCGCACCCTTCTCCTTGCGGTCGCGAATGCGGGAGATGGTCCCGTCCTGTGAACTGGCGTCCACGATCACAATCTCATCGGGCTGCCGGTTCTGGGAGAGCACGGCGTCCAGGAAAGCGTCGATCGCGTCGATCTCGTTGAGGCAGGTGGTGACCAGCGCCGCCTTCATCGGCCGCCACATCCCCAGAGGGCTTCGTACAGGTCTGCCACGGCGGACCAGGTCTGGGTGCGCGCGAACTCGAAGGCCTCACGCAGCCGCTCATCCAGTGCCGCCGGGTCACGCAGGATGAGCGCGGTCCGCGCCGCAAGCTCGCCGGGGCTGCGCGCCATCTCGATGTACGGCGCTCCCGGGAACAGGCGCAGGTAGTCTCTCTTCAGCGGGTTGTCGTAGGTGGCGAGCACGGCGCATCCGTTCGCCATGGCCTCCAACATTCCGAGCAGGCCGCTGGTGAATGCGAACCGCGCGCGCAGGAGATACAGCGTCACATCGGGCACGCGGCCCGTGAAGGTGACATCGATCCCGTACCTATCCGCGAACGCTTCACCCTGTTCGCGAAGGCTCCCGTCCCCGCAGACCGTGAGGGGCAAGCCGATTCCGTGCACATTCCGCAGTGTTATCAAGGCCTCCAGCGAATCGAGAAAGCCTGTGTCCTTCTCCAGTCGGCCCACGAAAACCGCGCCTTCGCCGCCGACGGGCATCTCATCGGGGCAGTCCACGCCGCCGTGGGTGATGTGCGTGCAGCTGAAGCGGTACCATTTCGGGATGAACGCTCCGGCACAGATGCTCCCGCGAGTGAGCCACAGCACTACCCGCCGCAAGGCTTTCGCTTCCAGCGGGATGGGATAGCCCTCGTACCCGTGGAACGTGACGAAGAAGCGCTTGGGGGGCAGGCGGAACCTGAAATGGAGCCCATATTTGAGGAAGGGATACGCGTCGTGGGAGTGGACGATATCCGCCCACTGGAACCAGTCCCGTAGTTGTCCCCGGCCGGTGGGGCCGTCACGGCTCACGCGGCGGATGGGGATGCCGTCCAGGGTCTGGGCTTGTGGCCAGTCCGGTTCCCACAGGGGCGTGGCGATGCGGATCTCGTGCCCGCGGCCCAGAAGTTCGGCGCAGACGCGCTGGATGTGCTTCTCGACCCCGCCTGCATGGGGCGAATACGACGGCGCAAGCATGAGCACCCGACGGGTGTCCGCGGTGGTCTGAGCCGCGCCGGGCGCCCGCTCATCCTGTGGCATTGCCGTTTCCCTGCTCGGCCAGGTACGCGCCCACCACTTCTTCCGTGGGGCCGTCTGCCCGAATCTTGCCCTTCTCGAGCCAGATCGCCCGGGTGCAGTGGCGCTCGATCGACGCCAGTTCGTGGGAGACCATGAAGAGCGTGCTGCCCTTTTCCCGGAGACGCGCCAGATGGCCGTAGGCTTTGCGCTGGAAATGCTCGTCGGCGACGGCAAGCACCTCATCCACCAGCAGGACCTGGGGCTCGAACGCGATGGCCGTCGCGAAGCCCAGCCGCAGGGACATGCCGGAAGAGTATGTCTTCACCGGGACATCGATGAAATCCGCGAGTTCGGAGAAGGCGACAATGTCTTGGTACCGGTCTTCCACCTGCCGGCGCGAGTACCCCATGAGCGCGCCGCTGAGCAGGATGTTATCGGCCCCGCTGAGCTCGGGATGGAAGCCCGCGGCCAGTTCGAACAATCCGCCGGCGGCGCCGCGCACCGTGATTTCGCCGTCGGTGGGCACGAGGATGCCCGCAATCAGCCGCAGGAGCGTGCTCTTGCCTGAGCCGTTGCTGCCGATGATGCCCACGGATTCGCCGCTACCCGCGCTGAAGCTCACATCGCGCAGGGCCCACAGGACTTCGGTGGGATACGGGCGGAATACCCGCACCACCGCGCGCTTGATGCTGGGCATCCGCTCGTGGCGCACGTGGTACTTTTTCGCGAGATTGCGGACCTCGACCACAGCCTGGGACATCACACCATCTCGGGGAACTGCCACTGGTAGCGCCGCCAGACCAGCACTCCCAGGGCAAGGATGATTGCGGACCACACCGCCGAGATTCCTGTGTACAGCCAGAAGTCGGGCACCGGCCACTCGCCGCCATGCAGCAGCGCAGTACGGTAGCCGATGAACAGCGGGGTGAGGGGATTTCCCACGATGTACAGCTCTTTCCAGATCGGCGCCAGGCGGTCACTCTCCAGCACCTGGTCGATGGTGTACACGATGGGGCACAGGAAAAAGAGCAGTTGCGTCAGGGAGCCCAGCAGGAACCGGATGTCCTCGTAGTACATGTGCAGGGTGGACAGGAGAAGCACGAGGCCAAGCGTCAGCGCGGCCTGGATGATGAGGAAGGGGATGACCCACAGCATGTAAACGTTGAAATGCACGGGCAGGAGGATGAAGATGATGAAGAGGACTGCGAAGCCGAAACACAGGTGCACGAAGTTGGAGCAGAGGCTCGATATGGGCAGGATCATCCGCGGGAACGGGTATTTCTTGACCAGCAGGAAGTCTTTCGAGACGCATACCGCCCCGTCATTCAGCGCCTGCGAGAAGAACATCCACGGCAGGAAACAGGTGAACAGCTCCATAGAGAAGTTCTGAATTCGCGACCCCATGATGTAGCGGAAAACGATGGTC
>JAGPGE010000798.1 GCA_018056145.1 Armatimonadota bacterium | reverse complement strand
CGGTTACGACGGCATCTGCTTCGCCACCCCCAGCTCCGTAGTCTGGCCCGTCATGGACGCCCTCATCCGCAACGGCTCAATCCCGCGCCCCTGGGTCGGCATCATTGCCCGCAAGATCGACCGCTCACTCTGCCGCTCCCTTGGCCTCGAGAACCCCGTCGGCGTGCTCGTCTCCAATGTCATCCGCCGCGGCCCCGCTCACATGGCTGGCCTGCGCCCGGGCGATGTCCTCCTCAAATGGGGCGATGTCGACATCAAAAGCCCCTCCGATCTATCCGCCGCGATCCAGAAATCCGAGCCACAGGCAGTCGTCGAAGTCCTCCTCCTGCGCGACCAGACCCGCTACCGTGGCAAGATCACCGTCGCGACGCGCCCCGACACCCTCCAGGCCCGCGGTGTGCTGTAGCGAGCCCCGCACGGTCTCATCAGCCACCTCTGCGATCCCTGCCGTCCGCCTTTCCCCGCCCTGGGGGTGGCCCTCGCCGGCGGTTCGCAGCGTGGTGTATCTCTTACGGATCCAGCCGCATGAACGGCGAGTAGCCGAAGGCTTCCCTCGCTCTGCGGGTGCACAGGAAGGACTCACGGCCCTCCAGCGGCCTCGAGAGCTTCGCCAACAGGTCTGGCCGGAACCGCTCCAACAGCTCCATGCTGGGCTCTAGGGCAGTTGTATCGGCGGCGGCAAGGGTGTAGACCCCGTGGCCCGGCAGCGTCTCGCACTCCAGCGCCTGCCGGATGCCCCGCGCGACATCCGCCACGTGCACCCACTGCCAGAGCGTGGGCGACCATTCCCTCGCCGGACCGCGCGAGGCCTTGACCTGCTCGTAACTCTCGTCTCGCAGGACACCGGCGAACCTAAAGGCCGCGGTGGTAATGCCGTACGCGCGGTGGAAAGCGGCGCAGGTCTCCTCGTTCACCCATTTGCTCAGGCTGTAGGGGTCTTCGGGCACGACCTTGAACTCCTCGGTGAGCGGCAGGCTGCCCCAGTCCACCGGCCGGCCGCTGATGCGCCAGTAGAAGGTGCCGAACGCATTGATGCTCGAAGCGCACAGGAACCGCTTCACACCGGCCAGCCGCGCCTCGTCCAGCATCACGTACGTCCCCAGTGCATTGTCTCGGAAGATGCTCACACCGTTCTCCGCAAGACCGGTGGGGTCGGCAGCGAGATGAACGATGGCATCCATTCCCTCCACCGCGGGCCGCACGGTCTCGGGTTCGGTGATAGAGCCTTGGAAGAAGGGCAGGTCTGTCTCGAACGGCATTGGTGTGCGGCCGCCGGGCCCGCCAAAGAACGACGCGTCTTCGGGCCTCACGCGGTCGAATAGACGCACCTCATGGGCATCGCCCAGTTCCTGAATGAGCTTCCGGGCGATGAACCCGCAGCCGCCGGTGATAAGTACCTTCACAGTTGTTCCTCCAGATTGTTGGTATGAATGGCGAATGGTGGACGGTGAGACGTTCGGCCTTTCGCCCCTGCCTTGAGGCCCCTGCCTTGAGGCCCCTGCCTTTCGCCCCTGCCTTGAGGCCCCGGAGGGGCCGTTCGCCTATAGCCAGGGGCGGAAGCCCCTGGACCCCAGGCCGACACCCTCCCAACGATCCCCCACATGCCCCTACGGCCTGTACCGCGCGCCCTCAATGTAGCAGTCACTTCCCCGGTCGTTGTAATAATAGACCGTGTACACACTCCCGTCCGCAAGCTCAATGGAATACGGGTACCCCAGGTCGACATTGCCGCCTTCATGCCGGAAGACGATCTCACGGTCCATGTCCCACGTCCGCCCCTGGTCGGCGCTCAGACACGCCCGGATGCCCAGCGGTTCGCGCCTGTACCCGTACGCCATGAGCAGCCGGCCGTCCGACAGGCCGCACAGCTGTTGCGGATAGCCCCAGACATTGACCTTGCGCGGCCAGCCCCAGGTTCTCCCGCCGTCGGATGATGCCGCCTGGTACACATTGCCCACGTAGTCCACGCGGAACGTGCACAGGGCGCGGTTGCCGGGAAGGAAGAGGATATTCGGCTCGTCCCACACCATCGTGCTCGCCGAATGCGCCTGCCCAGGACCGTAGCAGACCTCCGAGAACCTCTCCCAGGTCAGCCCGAGGTCCGCGCTACGCCAGATGAGGGTGACCTCCGCGCCGTCACGGCCCTGCATGCCCACCCAATACAGGGCGTCATCCGGGCCCTGCACCGGACCGTGGGGGCTGAAAACCGGGGCGAGATGGCGCTCGGACCACGTCTTCCCCTGGTCCTTCGAGAACATGGTCCAGCTTCCCGAGTACTTGCCCCAGCCCACTTCCTCCATGTGCGCCGTGTCCGCCGCGTACCTGTTGCGGAGTGCCGAACTCCCCCGCCAGCTGTCCCAGGTGTTGAAGCTGCAGACCACCGTGCCGTCGCGGAGGGTGATGATCGCCGGGTCGCGCTCGTCCGAAGGCGTCTCGTAGATGACCTCCCTCGGAGACCAGGTCTTCCCCAGGTCCGTCGAGCGCGAAAGCACAATGCGCCCCTTCGGGCAGACATGGGCGTCGCCTTCCCGCGCCACCGCCAGCAGGTCCCCATTCGCCACCTGCGTCACGCCGGGGAAAGCGAAGTGCCGTCCCCCCTCTCGCATCACGGTGTAATGCTCCTCGGGCGCCAGCGCTGTGAATGCCCGAGTAACCCGTGGGACGAACTTGATATACTGGATATACACCGGCTTGCCGAGCGCGCGCACCACGATCTTCTCCCCCCGCCTCGGCGCCTCGGCTTTCCAGTGGAACTCGAAGTCAAAATGGTGGGTGCGCGTGGCCGCGGGCGCGGTGATGGTGGTGA
>JAGPGE010000797.1 GCA_018056145.1 Armatimonadota bacterium | reverse complement strand
GTCACATAGCGGTGTTCGGCGAGGATCTCCAGGATCGCGTCCATCTCGGGCCCGAACAACTCGCGGTCCTGTTCGCCGATGGCCAGTTCGTACGCCGCGCACAGCAGGTGCCCGCCCAGGATGAACCGGTTGAAGGGGTCGATGATCGCCCGCTCCGAGGTGTTCTCCAGGATGTACTCCGGATGCCGCATGAGGTACTGGTGGATGCCCCCGTGCATGCCGATGAGCACCGCCAGCGCATCCTGCTTGCCCCGCCCGGCGCGCCCGGCCTGCTGGCGGGTTGACGCGACGCTGCCTGGGTATCCCGCGAGGATCGCCGCATCCAGACCGCCGATGTCAACCCCGAGTTCAAGCGCAGTCGTCGACGTGACCGCCAGCAGATCGCCGTCGAACAAGCGCTGCTCGATGGCCCGGCGCTCCGAGGGCAGGTAACCGCCGCGGTAGGCCAGGATCTTGTCAGCCAGCTTCGAGCCCTCGAGGCGCTGCCGGGCGTAGGTCAGGATCAGCTCGGCCTGCACCCGGGCGAGGGTGAAGCAGATCGTGCGCACACTAAGCCGCATCAGGCGGATCAGAAGATCAGCGGCCTCCAGGTTAGCGCTGCGGCGCCTCGCGGTCTTCTTCTCGAGCACCGGAGGGTTCCACAGAACGAAAGTGCGCTTTCCCTGGGGCGCCCCGTCGTCGTCCACCAGCGAGAAATCCAGGCCGGTCAGGGCATCGCACAGGCCCTTGGGGTTGGCGATGGTCGCCGAACAGCAGACAAACTGCGGGTCTGATCCGTAATGCCGGGCGATTCTCCGCAGGCGCCGGACCACATTGGCCGTGTGGCTGCCGAACACTCCCCGGTACACGTGCACCTCATCCAGCACAACCAGGCGCAGGTGGCGGAAGAAGTCGGCCCAGGTGTGGTGGTACGGCAGGATACCCACATGAAGCATGTCCGGGTTCGTGAGAACCACGTGACATTCCCGTTTGATGCGCCGGCGGATTGAGGGCGGAGTATCGCCATCGTAGGTCTCCGCAGTGAAGGTGCGGCCGGCGCCGAAACCCGCAAGCTTGCGCAACTGGTCCTGGGCCAGCGCCTTCGTGGGGTATACCACAAGCGTTCGACTGGTGGGCGACTCGCTGAGGCGCTGGGCCATGGGCACGGTGTAGCAGAGGGTCTTGCCGCTGGCCGTCGAGGAGACCACGACCACGTGCTCTCCATCGAGGATTCGGTCGATCGCTTCGGCCTGATGAGACCAAAGGTGCTCGATGCCCTGTTCCTGAAGGCATGCGCGGACGGGTGAGCACAACTCGTGGCGGAGCTCCTGGAAACGCGCGGGGCGGCCGGGTAGATGGTGGACGTGCTCGATCTGCCCGGAGTATTCGGGGGACTGTGTAAGGTCGTCGATGAACGCGGCGAAGTCCACGGAGCCCAGGCTCCTTGCCGCCGACTGTGGAATTGTGGAAGCTGAGGCGGGTCCGCGGCTACCCGTTGTAAACGTTCATGGCCCGCTCGATGCCCTCCGAGACCCAGCACTCCAGGGCTTCGCAGGCCCGTTCGACCATCTCTTCGACGGTCTTGCGCTCAGTGGGCCGGAAGTCCGACAGGACCCAGTCCTTGGCGTTCATCCCCGGCGGCGGGGGCCCGACGCCCAGGCGAACGCGCTGGATCTCATTCGTGCCCAGGTGGCTCACGATGGATCGGATGCCTTTGTGCCCAGCGTCGCTGCCGCCACGGCGAAGCCGGATGACCCCCAGTTCAAGGGCGATATCATCATACACCACGATGACGTCCGCCTGTTCGATCCTGAAGAACTGGGCGATGCGCCGCACCGAATCGCCGCTTTCATTCATGTAAGTCTGCGGCTTGGCGATGATCGCGTCCGTGCCCTTGATGCTCCCCCGTCCGTAGATGGCGCGCAGCCTCCGCCGGCCCAGGTCAATGCCGTGCCGGGCACCCAGCGCGTCAGCAACGAGAAACCCCGCATTGTGTCGGGTCTTCTCGTAACTTGGACCGGGGTTACCCAGGCAGGCGATTAGCTTCATGAAGACGGTGACTCCGCCGGAGCAGCGGACAGCAGGTACGAAAGAGGTGCGGCGCGGAGCCGGAGCCCGGCCGCACCCTCAAGGTGACGGTCTCGGCGGCTACTCGGACCCCTCGGAAGCTTCGGTTCCGCCCCGGGCTTCCTCGACGCTCTCGATCTCGCCCTCCACGCCTTCCTCCGCGTGTTCAGCGACCATCTGCGCCGGCGGAATGCAGGTCGCCACAGGCGCGTTGGCCTCGGCGAGGACTTCGATGCCCTCAGGCAGAACGAGCTGTGACACGGTGCGGGTCTCGTGAAGCTCCATACCATCGATGCTGAGCACCAGCCTCTCTGGGATGCTCAGCGGCATGCAGGCGACTTCGACCTCATGCAGGATCTGGTCGATGACGGCGCCATCTGCCTGGGCCTGCGAGGAGCCCTCGAGGTGGACGGGGACCATGACATTGACCTTCTCGCGCAGAGAGATCCACTGGAAGTCCACGCTCTCGGGGATGCGGCTCAGAGGGTGCCGCTGCATGCTCTTGATGAGCGCAGCGGTGCCCTGCGGATCCGAGTAGCCCTCGATCTGCAAGTCGAACACGACATTGCCGCCGACGTGCTTGTGAAGGATTCGCTCCAGGGAATCCCGGGAGATGGTGAGCTTCACCGCATCGCGCCCTTGTCCGTAGGCGACGGCCGGGATGAAACCATCGCGCCGCAGTTGGCGGGCTGCGCCCTTACCCTTATCTTCGCGGGGCTGGGCGGCCAGAACGATCTGCTCCATGCTTGCTCCTCCTAAAA
>JAGPGE010000796.1 GCA_018056145.1 Armatimonadota bacterium | reverse complement strand
GGCTGGCTTCCGCGCGTTCCTTGATGTACTCCACCAGTGGGCGGCCGTCCGGGTGCTCCAGGGCGCCGCCGTAGACCCCGATGATCACCGGTGCGGCTTGCTCCTCGGCGGCGGCGACGATGCCCTCCACCGCGAAGCCGTCGAACGCCCCGAACAGTGGGACTGCGAAATGCTCCGTGCTTGCGCGTCTGAGTTCATTGGCGATCGAGACCAGCGGCATCTGTTGCTCCAATCCGTCAGGGAATGTGAATGCTGCGTTGGCGCAGGAAGTCCAGCGCGTCTTCGAAACACGGGATTCCCGCGCGTCCCCCGAGTTTCGTGCACTTGCTGGCGGACACCGCAGTGGCGAACAGCGCTGTATCCCGCAGGTTCCAGCCCTGCAGGAGCCCCACGAGATATGCGCCGTGGAACACGTCGCCGGCGCCGGTGGTATCCACCACGTCGACCTCGAAGGCCGGGGTGTGGAATTCCTCGCCCGCCGTGAAGGTATACGCGCCTTCTTCGCCACGGGTCTCCACCACGATCCGCGGCCCGTGCTCCAGCGCCTTTGGGCCGGCGGTCCAGATGTTTTCATCGCCCGAAAGCGACTGGCAGAAACCGGCGCCGCAGATCAGTATGTCGACGTGGCAGATCAACTCAACCAGCGTCTGTGGCAAGGGGTGGCCGTCGGAACGCCGCCCGTCCAGGCACACGAGCCCTCCGGCCTCATGCACCCACGTCGCCGCCTGTCGCGCGCAGTCTCCATGGTATCCGTCGAGATGCAGGTACTTCGCGGCCTGGATGTACTCCCGGTCCAGCGACTCCATCGGTAGCTTCGCCTCGCCGAGGCGCTTCAAGCCGCTGAATACGCGCTCCCCCGTCCCCTCCTGGACGTAGACGCAGATGACCTGGTCCTCGGGCATTCCTGTTTCCACAATGCGGCTGATGTCCACCCCGGCATCGGCCAGGAAGCGGGTCTTGAGTTCCCCCGCGGTATCATTGCCCTTCGTCCCCACATACCCCACGCGCGCGCCCAGTCTCGCTGCGGCAACACAAGCGGTCGCCACTGGCCCACCGCCATCCAGCCGGAAATCCGTGAGCCTGCCGGGCGCCTCCCAGGTGGGCATGTCGCCGACCCGCAGGAGCACGTCCAGCGTGGACATCCCCACGCCTACAATGTCGCAGTTCGCCATGCGCTGCTCCCTACTCCACCACGACAGTCTGGATGTCCATGAACTGGCATGCCTGCCGCAGCTGCTCGGTCTGGTCCCCGTGGATCATGCTAGCGTGGTGGATGAACCCTTCCTCCACCAGCGTCCGGTACAGGCCCGCGTGGTCGCGCACCTCCACCCACGCCCAGGTGCCCGCGAGGGTCTCCGGTGACGCCTGGATCTCGCCGCGCGCGATGAGCATTTTCCATGCACCGTCGTACTCGGCCAACCTGCAGAAGGTGACCGGACCGGGCTTGATCTGGAACTGGTACAGCCCTGCCTGCGGGTCTTCCGGGTCTGGCGCAAGCTCGCCCTTCATGTCCTTGCGGGAACGCAGCGCAACGGATGCCGGGTCCGCAGCAAGACACACGGGAGCGTTTCCGCAGTGCCACGCCAGCAACTGGTTCGGGTTGTCCCGGTGCTGGATAGTCCAGTCCACGAAATGGGGGAGACTCTCGCCCAGCGCCGCCCCGTACTGGGCCAGCATGGACAGCGCGCCGAGAATGTCCGCCTCGCAGGCAGTGAGCATGTGCCGGCCTGTGAGTCGCCCGAACACCGCGCACAGCGAAATGCCCAGTTCTCGCTGGATGCTGGGCCAGCACTGCATTGATAGCGCCGACAGCCCGTGCTTCGACCAGAAGCCGGCCACCGCTGCCTCAAGCTTCGCGGCGTTCAGGAGGTACTGCTCGTCAACGGTGATAGTCGGCACGCTGGCCCGGATGGAGGCCATGATCTCACGGACCTCCGGATCATCGTCACTCATCCCCCGCACTTCGTACAGGATGTCGTCGAGGTTGGCGAAGATCACGTTCTGCCCGAACTTCCGCGCCATTGCCACTTCGTCGTAGGCAACGGTCTCGAAGGTCGGCGGGCGCACGCCGATCTGCCCGATGCGCGCGTTCCGCAGGCTCTTGACCGCCGCGACCGCCGCGACGAAATCCCCCAGTTCCTTCGCGAAAAGAGGCTCATCCGGGAAGAGCACCCCGGCGAAGCGGAAGGGGATCCTCCTGCGATGCAGCCCGGCGGCGATGGACAGGGTGCCGCAGTATGAGTCCGAGACCCGCGCCAATCCCGGCAGTGTGGTTGCGGGCGGCTCCTTCGTTGCATACAGCAGGAGTGGCACGCCCAGCTTCTCGGCGATCTTGCTGGTGGAGCGCTCATCGCCGAAATCCGTGGGGCAGACGACCAGCGCATCCACGCCCTCCGCGGCGAAATACGCGGCCACGCTCTCCGCCTCATCCAGGTCATGCACTGCGCCGAACTGGGTGCATCCGGGCATCGCCTGTCCCGGTTCATCCAGCCTGCCTGGAACGATCACGTCCACCCCCGGAATTGCGGACAGCGCCCGGATACTCTCGTCGCGCATGCGCTGGGTCCAGTCGGTCCAGCGGTTCCGGTACGACGGCACAAATCCCAGCTTCACCGCTTTCATGAATCGGGTCTCCTCGGTAACGAACAAGCCGGCAGCCCGTGGGCCCCGGCGGGAATCCATATGATTGTGTATAGAACCTTCTGCAAAAAGTTGAGTCATGGTATCTCCAACAGCGTGGTCCAATACGCCGTGAAAGGAGAGTGCCATGACTCGCAAGCAGTATACGAAGAATCTGTCAGATGTCAAAGC
>JAGPGE010000795.1 GCA_018056145.1 Armatimonadota bacterium | reverse complement strand
GCCGGAGCGGCTCTGGCCGGACCAGATACGCTCGCGCTGGGACAGGGAGGGCACCGTGTAGCCCTGGCCCTGGGTCGAATCCTGTCCCCCGCCCTGATTCCCGTGCGTGGACGCCGGTGCGTCGTCCCCCACCCAGATGCGCACCTTACCCCGGGAGTCCTCGGGCAGTGGCTCGGGTGCGTTTGAGATCGGCGGACCGATGGCGGAGGGTGCGGGCGCCGTTGTGACATTGGGCTCCGGCGCCGGGATGGTCAGCGGGCCTGTGCCCGGCGTCTTGCTCTCCACGGTGGGCGGCGGAAGGGGGATCGGCTCCACGGAGGCAGTGCGGGATCGCCCGCCCCCTCCGTTGTGCGAACTGCCCTGCTGATAGGCGTTTGGCCGCTGCTGGGCCGTCTGATCCTGGATCGTCGCGCCAATGGGAGTTGTCGGGATCACGCCGCCGCCGGTCTGGAGCGATTCGACACCCTCACCGGTCGCCGCGGGTTGCCCGACTTGGGGGCTCGTTTCCTCCAGAAGGAAGCCACCCGGCTGGCCTCCGGTCTGGGCCGCGGTGTCGGAAGCGCGATCTCGCCCACCTGCCGACATGATCAGTCCGCCCACGATCAGCACCACCAGCGCGGCACCCACGGCGATGAGCGCGGGCATATACCGCCGCAGCCGGTTTTCCTCTTCAGGGATTGCCGGCCCGGCTTCGCGCCGCACCAGCGCCCGCATGCGGTCGGCTTTCTCGCGCTCCGCGGTGCGCTCCGGTGCAAGGCGGATGACCGCCTCGTACTCCGCAAGTGCCGCGGCATGGTTCCCGCGGTCCTCCTCGATCATCCCCAGAAGCGCCCGGGCGGACACCAGTTCAGAATCGATATCCAAAGCAGCGTGGCAGGCTTCGGCCGCGTCGTCCAACTGGTTGGCGGCGTAGAGTTCGGCGGCCTCATCCACAAGCCGGCTCGGGTCCACCTGGCGCGGGGTCTCCAGGGGGCCAAGGCCAGTCGGCGCTGAGAACTGGGTGCCGCAGCGTATGCAGAATGTGCTGTTATCGGCGTTCTGTGCGCCGCAATCCGGACACTCGATCATCTCATCCGTCCCCGATGCCCTCGCGGTCGTGAATCCGCCGGGCCTGATCCGTTCGGGCCAGGTTCAACTCTGTGTTCATTCTGGGCCCAAACTTCTACAGATTGCAGTATACACGCGTCAAGAACCGAGCGCAAGGAACTCGCGGGGTGCATCCCCCGAAAGCAGGGGGGCGCTCCAGCGGGGGGCCGATCTCCTCCCTCGGCTGTATCCCGCAACGAAAAGGGCCGCTTGCGTTGCCTCCTTGCCCGCGAAACGGGACGCAGCCCCCGGACAACACCACCGGAGAAGTCCCGAGAGCCCCTGAAGGGGCAACACAAACGCGCTCCACTCCTGTGCCGCCCCCATTCGGGGGCTCAAGCGACATGCTATCGCCGATTCCACGGGTTCCGTTTCGCTTCGCTCAACTCCACCCGTGGCTAACCTTGTTTGGCCCGCTTCGCGGGCCAGGGGACCAGGGGCCCATTCGGTGGATCCAGACACGCTGAGGCGGGCGGTCAGACGACGCGCAAGCAATGCGCGCGCCTCGCGCCCCGGTTCCCATGCATGTAGAACGCCCGGATGCTCCTGCGGTTTCCCCACTTCGAGGGATGCCGATGCGCCCTCCGTCGCCCTTGCGCAGGAAGGCAGGGGCCTCGGAGCGAACTAGCACCCGGAACCGACGACCCGCGACTGGAGCCTATGCCATGTTCACCCGCCCACTACTGCTGCCATCCGCTCTCGCGATCCTTCTCCCCTCCCTCATTCTGGCCGCTCCGCCGCAGATGGCCGCCTGGTACGACTTCGAGGCTCCGGCCGATCCGGGTCACAGCGTGGGCATGACGGTCTGGCCCGCGGTAGCCACCGGTTACGATAGCGCTGCCGGTGTCCTGAGCCTGCCCGGCATCGGCGGAAACGGCCTGTACCTGCCCAATCCCGTCTCGTTCTTCGGGCGCCAGGCCACCACGGGCACCATCGCCATGCGCGTGAAAGCAGGCTTCGACCCGGCTGAGGACAGGGCCACCCGGGTTCTCATTGACTTCATGAGACAGGCCGGGAATACCCAGGTGGACGGCTATGAGATCGCCATCTACCTCCACGAGGGCAAGCTCAAGGCCAAGCCATGGCTCACCGGCGTGATGGAGATCCATAACCCGCTCAGTCAGGGAGAGTGGACCCACCTGTGCATGACCTGGGACAGCACCCAGGGTGCGACACTCTACCTGAACGGGCAGAAGGTGGGCGAGCGGAACGGGGCCTTCACCCCGACGGAGCTCGAGCCCGGCTGGCCGGGTCGTGTGGGTTGCCACACGCCGGGCGGCGGCTTCCCATTCGCCGGGCAGATTGATGACCTGCAGCTTTTCAACACGCGCCTCACCGCGGATGAAGTGGCCCAGATCGCCGCCGTCACCAGGGCTCCCGTTCTCTCGGCCACCATCGCCCATCCCCGGGCGCTGGATATCCAGAACAGGGGCGACGCGCCGGCGACCGTGACGGTACAGCGCTGGGAGCCCGGCAGAAACGCGCGTATGCCGCTGTACGGGCCCATGCCCATCGGGTTCGACACGGAGGGGTTCATTGCAGGCGCGGTGCCGTCGGGAGTCATCGCCGAGGGCATCCGCTTGTTCCCCGGGGAGCAGCGGCGCGTTCGCCTGCCGCGCGAAGATGGCTACCTGCAGGCCCGGGCCCTCCGGGTGCTTGCCGGAACCGGCCCGCTCATGCGCGAGGCCCGGGCGAACCTGCCCCAACGGTGCGGCCTGCGCGTCGAACC
>JAGPGE010000794.1 GCA_018056145.1 Armatimonadota bacterium | reverse complement strand
CTCACGCAGCGGTACGCCTACATGAAGGTGAAGAAGGAAGTCGAGAAGCGCGGTTACGCCGTTGTCGAAGAGGAAATCCTCGAAGACAACAGCATCCGCGTTCACGTCCGGCGCTGGGGTTGATGCACCCGCCTGAAACGGTCGCTGTTTCCCGCGCTCGGAGCGATGCACAATGGCCGCTCCACTCGTCGTTGAAGGCTATCATGTCCGTCGCTGGCTGGGGCAGGAGCCCTGGGGCCAGGCGCATCTCGTGGTGGACGACAGCGGCGCGTTTTTCACCGCGAAAGCACTGGAGCTTCCGCGCCTTGGCATTCCGGCGCCAGACCCGGAGGACCCCGACTTCCAGCGTCTGGTCAGCGCGATCCGCGCTGTCTCGCATCCCGGCGTCCTGAACGTCCACGATGTCATCGTCCGCGACGGGCTGGTGTACCTGTTCGAGGACTACCTCCACGACCAGCGCGACCTGCGCGACATATTGCGCCGCCAGAGGTTCATCGCACCCGAAGCCGCCTGGAAACTGGCCTGTCAGCTCTGCCACGGGGCCCATTTCCTGCATGAGCGCGGCATCATCCATCTGCGCCTGCGGCCCGAATGCATCCTGATCGGCCGCAGCGGACTGGACGCGCGCATCTCGGACGCCGGCGTCATGGCGGTCCTCACCCACCTGAAGCCGGACATGGACCGGCGGCCGTGGGTTGCGAACACGGTATGTCCCGTCTGGCTGAGCGGGGCGCCCGCGGACCGATCCTGCGACACCTACTCCATCGGCGTCATCATGCGCGAGGCCTTACAGGAGGGCCCGGAGTGGAATGCCCGGGAGCAAGTGATCCGCGAGGAGATCCGGCGCTTCAGCTTCCTGGAACTTGAGCGGAGCATTGCGGAACTCGAGGAGGAGTTCCAGCGCAAGCCGCCCTCGGAGGAGGACCCGGTCAAGTGGGTCCAGCTCCGCCGGGTTATTTGCGACGCCGCCCATCCTGAGCCGAAGGAGCGCTACCCCACCGCCGCTGCGCTGGGGAAGGCCATCGCGTCCGCCCGGCATGAGGACCAGTTCGGCCCGGAGGAACTGCCTTCGCGGGCCGCGCGTGAGGTCCCTGGCAGGCCACGCCCAAGGAAGCTCACGGCAGCAGGCGTCGTCTTCTGCCAGGTCTGTGGGCGTCCTGCAACTGGCGAGGAGAAGAACTGCAAGAGCTGCGGCGCCCCGCTGGTTACGCCACGTGAGGCCGAAGTCCAGCCCAGCGCCGCCGAACTGGACATTGAGCTTCAGGAAGTGCGCGACTGGTACGCCGAAGCCGGCGACGACATGGCGGCGCGGGGCAAGAGCACCGAGGCCGAGAAAGCCTACCGCATTGCCGTCTACCGCAACCGCGAGGACCCGGCCTGCTGGAAGGACCTCGCGGACATGTACACCATCAACCGCAAATTCGACCGGGCGCTGAAGGCCTACTGGATCGCCACGCGCTACCGGCCCAATGACCCCGCGCTGCGCATCGACCTGGGTCTTGCGCTACTCGCGAACCGCCGCCCCGAAGACGCCCAGAGGGAGTTCACCACTGTCCTCAACACCCGCACCTGCGCGGAGATTCGCCTGGCCGCGCTCACCCATCTCGGCGCGTCGTTCGCCGCCCAGAAACGCCACATGGAGGCGATCGAGGTCTGGCGCGGGGTGCTGGAGGAGCGCCCCTTTGACATCAGCGTTCACTGCTCCATCGCCGCCTCGTACGCAGCCCTGGGCAATTTCCCGCGGGCCTACGACCACGTGAAAGTGGCGGTGCGCGCTCGGCAGGACTCTCCCACCGCACAACTGGTCCTGCGCCGACTGGACCGCATGAACCGCTCGGTCGGGCACCCGTGGAGCCGGGAGTCTGTCCTTTTCATCCGCCTCCCGATCCTCCTGTTCTGCCTCATCATGGGCTGGCCCGGTCTGATCCTGTACGCCCTGGGCACGCTTCTGTTCGAGACGGTGAGTTTCATCATCCTCACGGACTGGGGCGCCGCGTTCGAGCGCCTGCGCATCCGCATGGGCCGCAGCCGGGAGGAACCGCGGTGACCGCGCCCGATGACGCGCGACTGACGGATCTATGGCGAGAGCATGACTCGCTTCTGGCGCGGCAGCAGCCATTCGGGTTTCTGGACATCAGCCCCGAACTCCTGGCGGTCAAGGAGGAGATCGCCCTGGCGCTGGCGTCGCCCTGCCGTCTCTGCGCTCGCCAGTGCGGGGTGGATAGACCCGCGAGAGAGCGTGGCTGGTGCGGGGTGGGCTGGCCGGGGCGCATCGGCGAGGAGCACATCCATTTCGGCGAACTCGAGGAACTGATCCCGACTCACAGTGTCTTCTTCTCGGGCTGCACCATGGGCTGTGTCTACTGCCGCAAGCAGGAACTCATCAACGAACCCGGCGCCGGTATGCCCTTCGAGCCGGAAGCCTTCGCTGCAACCGTGCAGGCCCGGATCCGGCAGGGCGCCCGCAGCCTGAAGCTTCTCGGGGGCACACCGGAACCCCAACTGCCCGCGGTTTTCCAGCTCCTGCGCAGTCTCCCGGAACGCCTGCCGGTTGCGCTGGAGACTACCATGTACATCCCGCCCGAGGTCGTCCGCCTCTATGAGGGTGCCATCGACCTGCTCATCTGCAATGTGCGATACGGGCAGGAGACTTGCGCCGTGCGGCTCTCCCACGCGCCGGGGTACGTGCGGCTTTCGCGCCGCGCACTGGAGCAGGCGGCAGGGAGGTTTCGCCTCTCATTGCGGCACCTGGTGCTGCCCGGCCATATCGACTGCTGCACCGCCGGGGTCGCCCGGACGTTACAGGAGCTGCTTCCGGATGCA
>JAGPGE010000793.1 GCA_018056145.1 Armatimonadota bacterium | reverse complement strand
TCTGATTTTTGCGGCTATCCATGGCGAGTGGAGTCCGATGCACCGCTGGAACCGGGCACTTGCCGACGCCTCGCTGGTGCTGGTTGCGCTTTCGATGGGTCTGGGGCCTCTGGCCCGGCTCCTCAGACCCGCGGTGTTGGTGCTGCCCTACCGCCGCGAGTCGGGCATCTACGGCTGCCTTCTGGCGCTTGCGCATGCTGGAATCATTCTTGTCGGTTGGGTCGAATGGGACCTGATGCGGCTCTTCGGCTTCGAATGGAATCCCGAACTCCTCAGCTATGTCATGTTTCAACAGGGCTTTGGTCTGGCCAACGCAATCGGGATCGCCGCCTTGCTCCTCGCGGTCCTCCTGGCCACAACCTCAAGCGATGTCGCAATGCGCCGCCTGGGCGTTTCCGGCTGGAAGTTTCTGCAAATGGGTGTCCTGCCGCTCTGGTGGCTGTCTGTAGCGCATGTCGCCTACTTCCTGTTCATGCACTTCCTCAGCTTTCACCGGGCGACGCCCGAGCCTAACCCCCTGCAGTATTGGTTCGTCGGACTGGTGGTCTTGGTCCTGGGACTGCGACTTGCCGCTTACCTGAAAACCATCGGCGGCAGACGCATACCGGAGTCTCAGGACGAGAGGGCCAAGCATGCGCCGATCTGAACGGGATCTTGCCAAGGCCGCACGGGTAACGACGCGTCGGTCGCTGTTGCTGGGCGGCATGATGACCTCGGTGGTCGGTGTGCTTGGTTTCCGGATGTGGCAACTGGGTGTACGCGATGCTGAGGAGTATTACCTTCTGGCCGAGGAAAACCGGATTAATTTGCGGCTGGTGCGCCCCGACCGGGGCCGCATCTTTGACCGCGCGGGCAAGATCGTCGCGGACAACGAGCACACCTACCGGATCACGCTCGTGAACGAGGAGGCCCGGGACGTCGATGACGTCCTTGCGAAACTGCAGCGGCTTCTTGGTCTGACGAGCGAGGATATCGACCGGATTCGGGAGCAACTTGACCGCGTTCGGGGCTTTGTCCCGGTGACCGTTAAGGACAGGGTCACCTGGGAAGAGTTGTCAATCATCGCCTTGAACACCCCGGCTCTTCCGGGTGTCCACCCGGAGATGGTGCTGTCCCGGGTCTATCCCTTCGGGCCGGACTTTGCCCATCAGGTCGGCTATGTGGGACCCGTTAGCGACAGCGATCTCGCAACCAAGGACGGGGAGCCCGATCCGCTTTTGCGCTCGCCGGACTACCAGATCGGCAAGACGGCGCTTGAGCGGATCCACGAGCGCGCGCTGCGCGGTGAGCCGGGAGCTCAGCGGGTGGAGGTCAACGCCAGCGGCAGGACCATGCGCGAGCTGGCACTTGATCCGCCGACCCCCGGCTCGGACATGCAGATCACACTGGATCATCATTTGCAGAACTTCATGCGTGTGCGCCTCGAAGGACAAAGCGCGGCGGCAATCGTAATGGATGTCACGAACGGTGATCTCCTCGGCTGCACGTCTGCCCCTGCATTCGACCCGAACCTCTTCGTGCGGGGGATCTCGAGCAAGGACTACAGCGGACTGCGCGACAGCGAGTTTCGCCCTCTTGCCGACAAGACCGTTCAAGGGGCCTATCCGCCGGGGTCCACGATCAAGATGTCGAATGCGCTCGCGGCTCTGGAAAGCGGGGTCATGGATCCAGCAGAAACCGTGACCTGCAACGGGTACGTGGAAATCTCTGGTCGCAGGTTCCATTGCTGGAAAAGCGGCGGCCATGGGCGGGTCGACATGGTCGGTGCGTTGCGGCAGTCCTGCGACGTCTACTTCTACGAAGTTGCGCAACGGATCGGGATCGACGGCATCTTTGCGATGAATGACCGTCTTGGACTGGGCCAGAAATACGACCTTCCACTGTCGGGAATGGTTCACGGCAACAATCCCTCGCGCGCCTGGAAGCAAGAGCGCTACGGTCAGGATTGGTTGATTGGCGACACGATCAACGCGTCCATTGGCCAGGGCTTCACGTTGACCTCGCCAATTCAGCTAGCCACGATGACCGCGCGCCTGGCCTCAGGAACGGAAGTCCTCCCGCGTCTCGTGCGCCCGCTTGGTGGGGCCAGCCCGGGTGAACCTGCGCCTGCCTCACTTGGACTTTCGGCAGAAGCGCTTGCGATCGTGCGACAAGGGATGTTCGAGGTGTCGAACCACGAGCGCGGCACCGCATACGGGTCACGGATCGCGGATGTGACCAAAGCCATGGCCGGGAAGACCGGAACGAGCCAGGTGTTTTCGATCACAGCGGCCGAGCGCGCCGCCGGTGTCCGATCGCAGGACGAACTCCCATGGAACAGGCGGGACCATGGGCTGTTCGTGGCCTTCGCACCCTTTGATGCGCCTCGATATGCCGTGACTGTTGTAGTGGAGCATGGCGGCGGCGGCTCAACGGCGGCGGCACCGATCGCGCGCGACATCATGCTCTTTGCCCAACACGGCGGCCTGCCGCCCGAAGATGCCTATCCTACTGCGCAGCGGGCCCGAATTCGGGAGGATCTGGCTCAACTGTCCGAACGGATTCTCCCGCCGGATGGAGTGACACCGATCACCGTGAGCCGGACATGAAGGTCACCAAGCCAAGAGCTGGAAAATTCAGAGGGCCCGCAGTCGTCGCGTCCGCGGCCTTCTCTCTGCTGTGGGCGCCACAAGCGCACGCGTTCTTCCACAATAGCCCGGATCTCGAACAAGGTCGCGCCATCTATCGGGCGGAATGCGCGTCGTGCCACGGCGCCGATCTAGAAGGACATCCCGACTGGCGGTCGGCGAATGAGGACGGGACCTATCCCGCCCCGCCGCATGACGCGGGCGGCCACACCTGGCATCACGGC